>CAUSFJ010000015.1:0-8226 GCA_963531135.1 uncultured Candidatus Saccharibacteria bacterium
TCTACTGCCTTTGCTGCGGCACCTGTAGCATTCTTCTTTACTACACCTGCATATGCCGGTGATGTAAGGACCATGCTCATTGAAAGAGCCATTGCTGCCATAACTACTAGATTCTTCTTCATAGTCTTTTTCCCTCCTTTTCAAAGAACCCTCGGGGCCTATTCCCCGTAGTTGCCGTGATTCTACAATGTTTTATATGTATAGTCAAGCATTAGAATTTTTAAGTGATTATATTGCGTCTTTTTATAGAGACTTTCCTTAAATTAAGATAGAATAAAGGTATGCCAGAATTACCAGAAGTTGAAACAATCAGACGGGGGTTGAATAATTTTATTTTGAATAAAAAAGTTACTAGCGTTAAGGTTCTATGCGACAAGTCTTTTATTGGACCAAAAGAACTGATTCTTACACAAAAAATAATAAATATACGGCGTTTTGGGAAGGCACTAATAATAGATTTTGAAAATGGAGTGTCGATGATGATACATCTACGCATGACTGGACAGCTGATTTTTCGAGCTAGCGGAGAGGAATCAGGAAAAGACTATCTAGAGATGATTGAAGCAGGCAACTTCAAGACCTCACTTTATACCGAAAAGAGTTTTGCAGGAGGACATCCGAGTGAGAGTTTTTATAGCGAACTACCCAATAAGCAAACTAGAGCCTATTTCGAGATTGGAGAGCAAGATAATCTTGCAGGAACATTATATTTTAACGATCAGAGAAAGTTTGGGTTCTGTAAAGTAATTGAGACCAGCGAGGTTGAAGCGGATAGCTTTATTAAGAAACTCGCCAAAGAACCATGGGCGATGAGCGTGGAAGAATTCAAGAAGAACCTGATGCGCCATAAGAATGCCGAGATTAAACCGACGATTTTAGACCAAAGTGTGGTGGCAGGACTTGGAAATATCTATGCTGATGAGGCGCTATATATGACGAAGATACACCCCGAAAGGCTAACCTCGAGTCTCAGTGATACAGAAATTGCCGAGCTGCTAGAAGCGGCTGGTGTGGTAATGCAGCGCTCGATTGATTCTGGAGGGAGTACAATGGCAACCTATGTCAAAGCGGACGGGACAAAGGGTAATTATTTGGAAAAATTTGCACAAGTATTTCGTCGGGAGGGTGAACCTTGCAATCGTTGTGGTGCGGAAATTATTAAATTGAAAGTGGCAGGTCGTGGCACACATATTTGCCCAAACTGTCAGAAAAAGTTTTAGATGATTTATTTAATTGATGGCGACGATCGCAAAAAAGCAGAACAAGCAGCACGCGATTTTTTAGGAACGAATATTGAGGTAATTGATGCTGACAACCTAGAAAAACAGGAGCTAGTTTCAATTTTTCAAGGCACAACTCTTTTTATGGAGAGTCGCCATATTTTGATTAAAGATTTGAGTTTGAAAAAAGAGCTATTTTTAGAACTTCCGAAGTTTCTACAAACTGAACACCAAGTAGCGATTCTAGAGCAAAAACTTGATAAACGCAGTGCGACTTATAAGGAACTAGCGGAGGTGGCTAAGGCCGAGCCTCAGAAGATTAAGATAGAGAGTTTTAAACTACCAGAACAAGTGGATACTTTTTTGGTTTTTCGAGTCTTTGACATTGCATTGACCGACGGAAAGAGAGCGGTAAAATTAATGCGCGAGGCGGAGGAAGATAATAATCCTTATGCGACAATTGGGGCTTGGACGAAAAAGGCGGTTGACCTTTTTGCCTCTAAAAAGAATGCAGAAAAAGAGCGTAGGATTCTAAAGAGACTGGCCGAAATTGATATGTTACTAAAGCAGACTAGCTTCGCTAAAGATCCTTGGGTTGTCTTAGAAAGTTTTTTGATTGAATTATCAAGTCTATAATAAATAGACGCAGGGTGTAGGGGATAAAAAATAGGATCACTCGGATCCTATTTTTGAATTATTTTGCAGATTTTTTGACGGTCTTTTTGGCTGCAGGTTTTTTGGCAGCAGCTTTCTTCACAGTCTTTTTTGGAGCTTCGGTAGCTTCAGTTTTTGCAGCTTTTGCAATCTTAACTAAGTTTGCTTTACGACGAGAAGCGGTATTTTTCTTCAAAAGACCCTTCTTGGCGGCCTTATCGTACTCAGACTGAGCTTTTGAAAGATTTTCAGGAGTAGGATCAGCCTTGAAAGCCTTAAGAGCGGCTTTAATAAACTTTTTAATTTGTTGATTCTGCGCAGTGCGTTTGACTGCTTGGCGTGCTGCCTTTTTTGCAGATTTGATAATCGGCATTAATTTAATTCCCTGTGATTTTTAATAATATTCTTTTGACATATTATACATGATATTTCAAGATTGTAAAGAAAACAGATTATTAGCTATAATGTTAGTATGAATGTAATTGAATCACTTGTACTAGGATTAACACAGGGGCTGACCGAATTTATTCCAGTCTCTTCATCTGGACACCTAGAAATTGTACAAAAATTATTGGGCGCGGGAAGCCGTGCGGAAGATTTTCATTTCTTTTTAGAATTGATCAACTTCGGAACTTTGCTGGCGCTTTTAATTTACTACCGTAAAGAGATTGCGAAAATTTTTAAACAGGTTTTTGTAAAACGTGACTTACATATGGCGCTCAATCTTTTAATCACCTCGATTCCAGCTGGAATTATCGGTCTTCTATTATCCAAGTTTATTGAATCACAGAGCTTCTTCTCAAGTCTCACTACGATTGCGATCGCAATGGGCACGGTCGGTCTGGTGATGATTTTCGTAAATAGCCTGCCACACCTTTCAGAAACTGATGAAAATAAACTACCTCACCATAGAGCTTTAGTAATTGGTCTGGCACAAGTATTTGCTTTAATTCCAGGCGTTTCGCGTTCAGGTTCAACAATTATTGCCGGCCGTGTGATGGGTATGAAATCTGAGTCAGCAGCAAAGTATTCCTTCCTAGCTTCACTACCAATTATGCTGGCAGTCTGCGGAAAGTCACTGATTTCTAGCTCGAGCCGTGCCTATATTGGCGCAAACTGGCAAATGCTACTACTTTCAAATTTCATTGCTTTTATCTCAGGATTGATTGCCTTAAAGGTCGTGATGAAGTTCTTCAAAAAAGAGAGTTCAATCCCAACTTTTGGCTACTACCGTGTTATTCTAGCTTGTATTTTGCTTAGCATCGTACTTTTCTTTTAAAAATCGATTTATTGCTTTTGTCTCAGGCTTGACTTAAAGAATATCTAAAAAATCTACACTTAGTGTAGATTTTTTGATGTAAGCTAATGAACTCAAGGTTTTATGAATGAGAGTTCCTACTCTTCGTCTTCAACGATTTGAATATGAGTATCTTTGAGCTGATATTCATCGACAAAGGATGGAGAGCTCATCATGAGGTCGATGCCAGAACCGTTCTTTGGGAAGGCGACAATGTCACGAATGTTTTTATTATCATTTAGGACCATAAAGATGCGCTCAATACCAAAGGCGCAACCAGCGTGAGGAGGAGCACCAAACTTGAAGGCGTTGAGCATACCACCAAAGCGTTTTTCAACATATGTATGATCGTAGCCGAGGATACTGAAGACTTTGTACATAACTTCCGGATTGTGATTCCTAACAGCACCAGAGCAAATCTCGTAGCCATTCATCACCATATCGTACTGATCAGCTACAATAGCGAGCTTTTCTTCATCAGTGGCAGCAGATTCGAGGGCTTTAAGTCCACCTTTTGGCATGGAGAATGGATTGTGGCCAAAGTCGAGTTTATGTTCACCGTCGTTCCATTCGTAGAATGGAAAATCAACAATCCAACAGAGGGCAACAATGGAATCATCCTTGAGGTTGAAATGATCAGCAAAAGCGATGCGAAGTTGGCCAAGAATTTTATTCACCTTAGCACGGTCATCCGAACAGAAGAAGACAGCATCACCGTCTTTGGCGCCAGTGGCTTCTTTAATTTGAGTCAGCTCCTCAGGCTGCATAAACTTAGCGATTGGGCTTTTTTCAGTGCCATTTTCGTACATGATATAAGCAAGACCAGAGGCACCAAGTTTACGAGCTTTCTCTGTAAATAAATCGATCTGAGAACGAGTGAGTGAAGCACCGTTTTCGACACGAATAGCTTTTATGCATGGGCTCTGGAAAACTTTAAAGCTGGTGTTCTTCAGAACTTCGGTAAGTTCGATCATTTCCATACCATAGCGAAGATCTGGTTTGTCGACGCCGTATTTTTCCATAGCTTCTTGGTAGGAAATACGCGGAATATCTTCTGAGAGAAGTTTTTTGCCAGCAAAGTCAGTAACGAGAGATTTAATGAGAGGCTCAACAGTTTTTCTGACGGTTTCGCCACTATCAACAAAAGACATCTCGCAGTCAAGTTGATAAAAATCACCATAAAGACGGTCGGCGCGTGGATCTTCGTCACGGAAACATGGGGCAATCTGGTAATAACGCGGAAGACCACCAACCATGAGAAGCTGCTTAAATTGCTGAGGAGCTTGAGGAAGAGCGTAAAAGAGTCCTGGCTTCAAACGAGAAGGAACGAGAAAGTCGCGAGCGCCTTCAGGGCTGGAGTTGGCGAGAATTGGAGTGGTAACCTCGATAAAGTCGTGTTGATCCATGTAGTTTCTAAGGTATGAATAAAACTTAGCACGTCGTTTTAGAGTGTTTTGCATACTTGGACGACGGAGGTCAAGATAACGATACTTGAGACGAAGTTCTTCGCCAGATTCTGGACCATCATCGTGGGTATTGACTGGGGGAGTATCGGAGCGATTAAGAAGCTCCATGCTTTCGACAACAAGTTCAATGTCACCAGTTTCAATATTAGGGTTTTTAAGATCGGCAGCACGCTCACGAATTAGACCAGTGGCAGAAATAACAAACTCATCACGTAAAGTCTCGGCGAGAGCAAAAGCTTGCTGATTCTCTGGGGTGATGACGAGCTGAATAATCCCCTGATGATCACGCAGGTCAATAAAAATTAAGCCACCATGATCTCGGCGGGAATTCACCCAACCAGCAACGGTAACGGTTTCGTTTATTTTAGTCTTCAATTCTCCAGTCAATATTCTCATAAAAACATAATATCATATCTTGGGGGAATAGAGGAGAATAGAAAACGTGATTACTAGTACCCTAGACTTAATCAAATACCTTGAAGCCTTTTATTTCGGCTAGAGCGTCTTTTGCTAGAGAGATAATAGCGGCATACTCTTCTCTTGATCTTTCAATACCATCATTCATATTTTTCAATTGAACATATAATCTTGATGTGATTGGAAATTTTTTCTTAAAATCACCAAAACCGAGTTGCTCCCATTTATAAATTAGGGCTCCAATACTATCTTCATCATAATTGTCCGCATAACAATCTATACCAAAATAAAAGTCACGAGGATTTTCCGAAGATAAACCCTCTAATTCCCTACTAATACCGTTTAATATTTCTTGTTTCTTCATAAATTTATTATTTCTAATAGTCTTCGTCAAATGTTTTTTCGCTAATTCAACGATTTGATGTTTAGTTTGAATTGACTCAACGTCATCTGGTTTCCAATTTGCCAATAGCTCCCAAAGTTTATCAATATACGGAAAGTGATCGACAAACTCCTCAGTAGAGACTAGCTGATTCCATTTTTCATATAGAGTAAACAATTCGTAATCGTATGTATCTGCATCTATAAATGTAATATTTTCTGGCTGCTTATCTGCAAAGTATTTAGCAATATCATTAATTTTGTTCTCAATATATTGCCGATACATTATATGCATATAATAGCATGAAAAAATACCACCTCGCTTGAAGTGGTATTTTCCTTACTTACTATTCACGGATAAAGACATCGTCTTTATGAAGTTTGACCCTTCGGATTAGTAAATAATGAACTCTTGCCAAGGGGCAGGAGGAATTTTCGACTTTTTGCGCGAAGATTCACGTTTAAGTCTACGCATAAGTAAATTTCTTACTCCGTTTAATTCTATTGCTCACGACCGACCACCCACCTCGTTAGTCAAAATACTCTAGAATGACTTGTGGAAAAGAGCAATACCTGAGATTTTAGCAGAAGTGTGCAAAAAATGCAAGTTTTACAGGGGTGGGCATGGGAGCAGTAGCGAGGGTTACCGGGCTTCAACAGATTAGGCTTATGTTTTTGCATTTTATACTGTTTCATGTAGTCGGTCTTTACAAAGTGCATATTTTTATGTTATAATATTCCACATATGGAAGAGATTAATTTAAGGGATTTGCTCAGCTATTTTAAGAAGCACCTGATTTTGTTTATCGTAGTGGTACTTTTTGTGGTTTCAGCTGGAACAATCTATTCAGTATTTATATTAAAACCAGAATATAAGTCACAGGCAACAGTGATTCTTAGCTCTGATAAGTCCAAGAACACCGTGCAGAGTGAAATCAATGCAAACAAGAACTTGATTGATACTTATACGGAAGTTGTAAAGTCGCATCGTGTACTCGATCGCGTGAAGAGCGAGATGCAGATTGAGGATACCTATGAGCAGTTAGTGAAGAAAGTAACTGTTGCATCTTTGAAGGATACGGAAATTATTAGTATTTCGGTGGTGGACCTAAATAAAAACCACAGTTATTCCCTTGCAAACAGAATAGCCGATACTTTTACGGACGAAATTGGCCAGATTTATAATGATAAAAGCGTCAATGTGCTTGACCGTGCAGTTGAACCACAGAAACCATACAATGTGGATATTATTAAACAAGAGGCTATTTATGCAGCGGCTGGTATTGTGCTTGCAACTGCTGTTATTTTCTTAATGTTCTACTTTGACCGTACTATTAAGACTACTGAACAAATTGAACAACTCTTCAAACTTCCTATTTACGGTAAAGTTCGTAAACTTGAGACCGAAAAACAGAAACAACAACGCAAGAAGCGCGCCGAGAAGGCCGCAAAATTGGAAGCCAAGCAGGCTGCAAAATTAGAGAAAGAACAGCAAAAAGAGGCTAAAAAAGCCGAAAAGCTTGCGGCGAAACTTGAGAAGCAAGAAAAAACCAGTAACGAAGAACTTGGCGTTGACTATCAGGATGGCGAGGAAGCAGGTGCCGAAGAAACTCAGTCAACACAGAAGTCTGAGACAGAAGTGAAGCCAGTGGTGGAAATTAAGGCAGTTGGCCGCAAGATTATCGCCGAGGAAAAAGCTCTGCAAGAAAAGCTAGCCGCAGAAGCAGAGGTAGAAGCAGATGAGTTAGAGACCGATGAATTCAACGAAGAGATGCTAGATGAAGATTCTGAGTTGGTACTGAGAGACAATCCAAAGTCTAAGGTCAGTGAAGACTTTCGTACCATTCGTACTAGTTTATACTTCTCCCTAAACAAGAAGGGCTCAAACGCAGTTTTGATTTCCAGTTCCACACCAAACGAGGGTAAGAGCTTTATTGCTTCAAACCTAGCCGTAGCTTTTGCGAAGACCAAGAAGAAAGTATTACTTATCGACTGTGATATGCGCCTTGGTCGTCAGCATGAGATTTTTGGCTTATCCAACAAAGAAGGTTTATCAAATCTTTTAGCCGAAAGTAAGTCAGGAGAGTATCGTAAATATCTACAAAAGACAACTGTTAAAAATCTTTCAATTATTACACGTGGCGTAGTGCCACCAAACCCAAGTGAATTGCTCGATTCTTCAATCATGGAAGAATTGCTTGAGAAGGTGAAGCAGAAGTTTGACTATGTGATTCTTGACGGTACGCCAATTGACGGTCTTTCCGACTCATTAATCTTAGCTAAGAAAACTGATCGTTTAGTACTCGTTAGCGCTGCTAATATGACTACGGTTGAAGACCTCCAGAATTCAAAGAAGGCACTTGAATCCATCGAAGTTAAAATCTCTGGCGTAGTACTAAACCGCACCATTGATGAGCGCCGTGGCGATAAATATAATAAATATTATAATTAGGCCACTCTATGATTGATTTACACTTACATATTCTACCCGGAATTGACGATGGGAGCGAATCCATCGAGGAGAGTGTAAAAATGGCCAGAAAGCTAGCGGGACTGGGATTTAATGGTGTGTTTTGTACTTCACATTACATTGCCGACAGTCCACAGGCGGCCGATAATCAGACCAAAAATCGACTACGTGAGAAGCTGCAGACCGAGCTGGATAAGGCTGGCATTAAACTAAAGCTCTTGCCTGGCAATGAAATCTATATTGACCCCAAGATGGTAGACTTCCTAACGACGAAGAAGGCAACTTGTCTCGGTGGAGATTTTAACGCGAGAAAAAAGAATC
>CAUSFJ010000016.1:0-8095 GCA_963531135.1 uncultured Candidatus Saccharibacteria bacterium
ATGACTGAGAAAGAACCTGTCCTTTTTTGTCGGAAACACTAATAATAGTGTTGTTGAAAGTGGCTTTGATGTGCACCTGACCGGAAGTCACGACACGCTTGCCCTTTTTACCTTTAACTTTGGTAGCTTTTATTTCTGCTACTTCAGCTTGTTTTACTTCTTCTGTCATTCTAATTACCTCTAAGTCTTACTTGCTGCTTTTGGTTGTGCTCCACCGACCGCGATCGCCTTACCCTTACGTGTACGTGCATTCGTACGAGTACGCTGGCCGTTGACTGGAAGTCCAGCCTTGTGGCGGACACCCTTGTAAGAATTGATGTCCTTAATTCGTTTGATATTGTTTGTAACGAGGCGACGCAGATCACCTTCGACTTGATATTTGCTAGAAATAATGTCGTTGATTTTCTGTTCTTCAGCCTCGGTGAGATCTTTCACCCGAGTGGTAGGCTCAATTTTAGCCTCCGCAAGGATGGCTTTTGAGGTTGTGCGTCCGATCCCAAAAACGTAGGTTAGAGCAATCCAAACCTGTTTTTCGGAAGGGATGACAACGCTAGCAATTCTTGCCATTCTTAACCCTGCCTTTGCTTATTCTTAGGTTTTTTCTTGTTGATGACACGAAGAACACCTTTGCGGCGTACATAAATGTCATCAGGGGAGATTTTCTTTACACTTGCACGTACTTTCATTTTGTGTAAAAATCCTTTCCTTATTAGGCTATTCCTAGGTACTCCTCTAGTTTCACTAGCGGAAAGTGGCTATAAGTTTCGCCAAGATAGCGGTTGATATTATTTGAGGCGGAAGCTGATACGGCCCTTAGTAAGATCATAAGGGGTGAGTTCAACCTCTACCTTGTCACCTGGCACAAGACGGATAAAGTTTTTGCGCATTTTTCCGCTCATGTGCGCAATAATAATATGGCCATTCTCAAGTTCCACTCTGAACTGAGTGTTTGGTAATGCATCGACGATGGTGCCGCCGAGTTTAATTACTTCCTTTTGACTAACCATAAATTACTCGCTTATTATAACAAAAGATAGTTAAAATGTAAATGTTGGTTTTTGCATTGACCAGTAGACTTTGATTAATCGTTTGAAGCTTGTGATTAAATAGTGATTTTTTCCATTTCGTTTATAACTTTGTCTCGGTAAATAAGATCTTCTCGTTTTTTGAATCCAAGTTTTTCCCAAAAAAGGTTACCGAGATTATTATTGGAGAAGACAACCAAGGCGACTTTATTAATGCCTTCGTTTTTTAAGGCAGTCAGTGACGATGTTACGAGTTTTTGTCCGACTCCTTTCTTTCTAAATTTTTCGGAAACTGCAGTGTGATAAATATAGCCTCGTCTTCCATCATGTCCCGAAATAATCGTTCCAATAATTTCATTATGCGAAATAGCTACAAAACATGTATTTGGGTTGCGTTGCAAGAAGATATTAATCCCAGTTTTTGTATCATCTAAATTATTTAAACCCATTCCTTTGGTTAAAGTCCAGAGATTATAAATATCATCATAATCCTCGATGGACATTGGCCTTATGTAAATATCATTCATATTCTACTTTGCTCTATTATATTCGAACTGCTCTTAAAAATTGGCGTGAGAGATAGGTTCTTTGTAGATTGGACCACTCTCCTGTACAGGTAATAATACTGATCGATTCTACGCCGTTAACTGGAGAAACTTGCATACTGTGCATTTTCTGATTGGCCTCTTTAAGAGTATATGTGTTATTATCGTAGACTTGATAGGTATATTTTGTGCCATCACCCATTTCGATTTCTATGTGATCCCCTTTTTCAAGTAGAACAAGATTCTTGAAGACACCTTGCATGGTTGGACCACCATTGTGTCCATCAAGAATAGCAGTACCGTTTTTACCTGGAAGACTGGATTTAGTATACCATCCAACGTCAAAAATGCTGAGCGGGACTGCGATAGCGCCTGCGGCTGTTTCGTTCACAGGAAGAATTCTTGCATTATTTACGCCAATTTTTTCTATACTTAAAAAGCGTGGTTGATCGGCAGCGACGATATAGTTTTGTTTTTGATCGTTGGTGATAATTGTTTCGTCGACATCTGTGCTGTCGATGGAGATGTCACCAGAGGTGCGTGGTTCTATGCGCTCTTTGCCTTCTTGAGATTTGTAATATTGATTTTCCCAGATAGCTAGTCTTGCGATTACTACCATGAAAAGGATTAGTACAACAATTTTTAGAATCGTACTGATATGTAGTTTTGAGCGTGAGTTCTTTAATTGCATATATCCACCCTATATTTTTTTATTTAAAGTCGTCGTAGGTAACCATCAGAGCTCGAGAATCTACTTGACGAAGGTTTTCAAGAGCAACCGTTACCACGATGAGAAGACCAGTGCCTGAGAGGGATAGGCCCATTGGTGAGCCGGTAAGAATAATAAAGATATAGTCCGTGATGAATGGTAGCATGGCAATAAGGCCGAGTGAGAATGAGCCAAAGAGATTTAATCGATTAACAACATTATCAAGATATTTTGCGGTTGTTTTTCCTGGTCTTACGCCTTCGATGAAGCCACCTTGTTTTTGTAAGTTATCGGCAATCTCATTAGTGTTAAAGATGATGGTTGTGTAGAAATAGGTGAAGAGAACGACGAGAATGAAGTAGAGTGCAGGGTAAATAAACCACTGCGGAGTGATGCCGTTTGGATATAACTTAGTGAAGTTCTGAGCATTTGGTGCGGTAAAGAGTGACGTAAGTGTGGCTCCGATACTATTATCGGGCTTAATTGTGGTGAGAAGCTGTCCAAGCAGTGAAGGTAGAGAGAGGAAGGCGGTGGCAAAAATGACAGGAACAACGCCGGCGGCAATTAATTTAATTGGAAGAATAGACTTAATACCACCATAGGTACTATTGCCGTGTACGCGCTTGGCGTAATTGACCGTAATAATTCTCTGTGCTTCATTTAGCTTAACGAGCCAATAGAGGACGAAGATAATTGCAAGACCCATGATGAGAAGCGTCCAGAAGACTGTAGGATTGACAGGTAGATTAAACCATCCAAAGAGATTTAAGGTGCCGTATTTGGTTTCAAAAAGACTGTGGGTGAGGCTGGCCGTTGTGGTTGGGAATTGAGAGATAATACTAGCAAAGATTACCATCGAGATACCATTACCAACGCCCTGTTCGGTAATAAGTTCACCGAGCCACATTAAGATGATTGAGCCTGCTGTCATGGTGGTGATTGATAGAATCCAGTCACGAGTGGTTGGAACAAAAGATACGGTATTGGTCGCGGCGATTGACTGGTACAGAATATAGATATAGGCAATAGATTGGACAATGGCTAGAGGTACGGTGATCATGCGGGTCCATTGATTGATCTTGCGGCGTCCTGTTTCGCCATCTTCGGAGAGTTCTTCAAGACTTGGAATAGCTTTGGTGAGTAGTTGAAAAATAATAGAGGCGGTGATGTATGGAGAGAGCCCAACTAGGATTATGGAAAAAGAAGCGAGGCCGCCACCTGAGATTAAGTTTAAGAAACCGGAGAAATCAGATTTTGAAATAAGATTAGAAACAGCATCTTTAAAGGTTTTGGCATCTCCCATTGGTACTGGAATATGTGCGAGTAAACGATATGCGACGATTATGCCAAAAACAATAGCAATACGTTTTAACATGTCTTTATTTTTTAGGGATTTGAAAATTGTCTTGAAATGCATTAGGACCTCTCTTGTATTTACTTATATATAGTATCATAAACTAGACAAAAAATAACCCCAGGAAGGGGTTATTTTTAATATGATCTATTCTGATACTTTATTTTCAGCTTTTGGACGAGCTGGAACTTTAGCTTTAGTAAAGTTACCACCTGCCTTTTTGATCATCTCGATAGCAGTTTTACTGGCAAATTGAGTTTTAAGATCAATTTTAGCTTCTAGCTCACCACGGGTAATAACCTTAACTTTGACGTATGGGTTGGTGATGAGGTTTGCTTCAGCTAGAATGAAGTTGTCGACAATGCCGGATAGACCATTAAGGTTATCAGTGTAGACAAGCTCTGCTTTCTTGTGAAGAGACTTGAAGCCTTTAAGCTTTGGAACTGCTTGCATAAGAGCACGTTGACCACCCATGAAGGTTGCTGGCATTTTGCGGTGACCAGTACGAGCTTTTTGACCCTTGGTACCACGACCTGCAGTTTTACCACGACCAGCTGCGATACCACGACCGGCGCGGGTTGGGCGAGAATTGCGCTCAACGATTAACTCATTGTACTTCATTATTTATTCTCCTTTTTGGAGGTTTTATTTTTTTCGATAGTAGTATTCCATTTTGCGCGTGGAACTTGCTGTCTAAGACCTTCGATAACGGCATAAGCAATGTTTACTTTATTGGTTGAGCCAAGTGATTTGGAAATTAAGTTCTTAATTCCAGTGAGGCCAATGACAGAACGGACGATACCGCCAGCGATAATACCGGTACCAGGAGCGGCAGGCTTCATTAAGACGCGAGCACCCGTAGTTTTGGTTTCAACCTCGTGACAGATAGTCTCTTCGTTCAAGTTGAAGGTGATCATGTTCTTTTTAGCAACACGAACGGCTTTTTGTACAGCAGTAGTAACGTCACCGCCTTTTGCTACGCCAACACCAACTTTATTTTTCTTATTACCTACGGCAACAAGAGCTTTAAAGCGCATACGGCGACCGCCTTTGACGGTACGAGAAACGCGATCGATATTGATGGTGATTTCTTCAAATTCTTTTGGTGTATTGTCGGCTTTAACGCGGTCACGACGTGTGTTTTTACGCATTGGTCGACCTGACATATCGCGGGTCTGCTTGGTAGCGGCAACTTCGTCAGTCATCTTTAAAGTACCAGACTTATTGACAACTTTTGGTTGCTTTGGAGCAGTTGTATTTGCGTCGGCCATATTAGAACTCCAATCCTTCCTTACGAGCTGCATAGGCTAGTGAAGACATGCGTCCAGCATAGAGTCTTGAGCCTCGGTCGAAAACAACCTTGCTGATATTTGCTTTTTTAGCTAATTTGGCAATTTCAGTACCAATTTGAGCTGCTTTTTCTGACATTGAACCAGTCATCTTTTTGCCGACGGTTGTTGCGTAAGCAAGTGTAGACATCGTGTCATCGTTAATGATTTGTGCAGTAACGTTTAGATTACTGATGTGGACAGTAAGACGAGGACGCTCCTCGGTGCCGTGAATCTTAGCACGGGTTCGATTTGCACGAAAAACTTTATTCATTATTTCTTTCCTGCCTTTCCTGCCTTACGGAGAATAACTTCGTCGGCATATTTAATACCTTTACCCTTGTATGGTTCTGGTTTCTTGAGGGCGCGGATTTCTGCTGCAGTTTGACCAACTTTTTGTTTGTCAATGCCAGAAACGATAATTTCCATCTTGTTAGTTTTTAGCTCAACGCCTTCTGGAGCTGAGTATTTAACAGGATGTGAGAAACCGAGAGACATCTCAATTTCTTTTGGTCCGCCTGAAAGACGATAACCAACACCATTAATCTCAAGTTTCTTTTCAAAACCTTGAGTGACGCCAATGACGGCGTTATTCAAAAGTGCGCGCTGTAGACCATGCCAAGAACGGGACTTTGGTTCGTCATCTTTACGAGTAACGATAGCTTTTCCGTCTTCGATAGTGACTACAACGTTTTCCTGAACAGGAACCTCGAGTGAACCTTTAGGTCCAGCGACAGTAATAATCTGTTCGCCGACCGTGATTGTCACTCCTGCAGGAATCTGTACAGGTTGTTTTCCGATACGACTCATATCTTCCTTTCAATTAATATTATCCTCGTGATGATAGCATATTTTGCTATTTTAAGCAAGTTCACCCCTATTCTTATAAGATAAAGAATTTAATAACTATTTATAGTAAAATAGTTATTATGAATAAAGATAAGAACTTTGAGAGTGATTCAGCCTTTAGGGATGCTAGTGAATCTGAAGATGGCTCTGATTTTGAAAATAAACCAATTGATTCTTATCTTGAAAATGAATTACAAATGGTCAAAATTCTGAAAGAGTCTATTGGGCAACAAAGGGTATTAGATTCTGCTAATCGAAAACTCGATAAACAGACTATTCATGATGTACTTGAGGTTGAGTTGCAGGAAAAACTAACTACGCTTTCAGATCTTGATTTGGCTGCTTCTCGGGGAGAACCTGGTATTTCTTTAGGGTTTTTAAATACTAACGAGTCTTTATTTGATGGTGAACCTGATGGTGAAATGTTTTTTGATAAGGTGAATAATAAGAGTAGTTTAGAATGGGGGAATGAAATTTTAATATATAAATTATCAGGTCTTCCAATTAGGTTTTTGCAACATACGGTGGATTATCGATTGTCTCCGGATACTGATGTTAATTCAACTGGATTTATTAGGTCACAGAATTTACTCTTGAATCCTGAATATTGGATTAATCAGGAAAATGATATTAGGGGTGAGAAAAGTAATACTTTGAGTTGCTCTTATGTTGATAGTGAAATTAATATTATGCATGGGGCAGCCACGAGTTTTTTTGGAGTGGCTTACGGTTTTTGCAAGATCGAGAAGAATGCCTTGATTGGTGTATACAAAGGTGATGGCCAGACAGCTAATAATTTAGGTGAGATGTCCGCGTATGACGGTCGATATGAAGTCGAATCACTCGATGAGTTAGCTTATAAAAGCACAAGTACTTATAATGAAGTGTTTCTTAGGCGTTTTGATACAAATAATCAGAGTTTAATGCACGATTTTCTGATTACATATGATGGGTTTTACTCTGATCAGATGGTCAAGCATGCTAAATTCTTCAATATTCCAATTATTGATATAGAGCGAAATAGTTACGTATTAAAGCAACTTGAAATTGCTAAAGAAAAAATACAAACGATTAATAGTATGAGCCAATACGAGGATATTTTGGGTGTTTTGAATTATTTAAAATTTTCTTCACTAGATATTGATACTTATAAATACCTGTCTGGTAGTGAGGAGGATGAACCTAAGAGTGAGATTTTGAATAATTATTTTATAAAGCGTTTTGATGAGAATGAAATTCGAAAAATAAAAGAGATATTCAGCTTAGAGAAGCAGAAAAGACCGGTTACTGCTAAAAATCCAAGATTTGAGAATGAGGATCTTTAATAGTTTTCGCATATTGACGTTTTATAAAAACAGTCAAAAAAATAGAGCCGGACGGGCTCTATTTTTTAAGATTGAATTACCAAACTTTGACTAGGATTTCACCACCGAGACGAGCTTGTTTTGCTTCGTCGCCAGTCATAATACCCTTAGAAGTTGAGATGAGGACGATACCACGACCTGACTTAACTTTTGGTAGTTCATCAACGCCAGCGTAAACGCGACGACCTGGTTTTGATACCTTGGTGATCTCGTTAATACGTGGAGCTTCGTTGATTTCGTTGATTACGACGCGGATGGAGTTACGTGGAGTAGCTTCAACAACGCTGTAGTCTGTGATAAATTTGGTGCGCTTTAGACCTTCAAGAATTGCAAGCTTAAGCTTAGAAGCTGGAACGCTAATTTCATTTTTGTTAACCATGATAGCGTTACGGATGCGGGTGATAAGGTCTGCGATCTGATCTGTTGATTGTAATGACATAACTTACTCCTTTCCTTACCAACTACTCTTTGTTACACCAGGGATCTCACCCTTGCTAGCTTTTTCACGGAAGCTAATACGACTTAGACCAAAGCGGCGCATGTAGCCACGTGGACGACCATCAAGGAGGTCGCGGTTCTTAAGACGGGTTGGGCTTGAGTTTTTAGGTAATTTTTGAAGACCTTCTAGGTCGCCAGCTGCCTTTAATTCAGCGCGTTTGGCTTTGTATTTGTCAAACATTTTCTGGCGTTTGAGGTCGCGAAGGACTGCTGATTTTTTCGCCATATTATTTGCTCTCCTTCTTTTCAAAAGGCATACCAAATGCCTCTAATAACTTGCGGCTACCTTCTTTGGAGCCATTCTTGATAATAAAAGTAACTTCGAGGCCGTGCAATACTGAAGCATCTTCAAAGGTAATTTCTGGGAAGACGGTTTGCTCTTTAAGACCAATTGAGTAGTTACCTTGCATATCGAATGAATTT
>CAUSFJ010000017.1:0-7906 GCA_963531135.1 uncultured Candidatus Saccharibacteria bacterium
GACAAACATGCAAATACAGTTATATACCCAAGACATTTCAAGTAGGCAAACTCACCATAATCTTCAAGCATCTGCCACTTTGAATCGTCGCTATGTTCGCCGTCCAACCTCTTACTTAACTACCCCTCAGGGTCAACTAAAAAACAACGCTCCACGCGTTAGCTCTCTTTCTCAATTCGCTACCAACCATTCTCAATCCACCTCCAACCAACCTCAACCTATCACTGATCAAAGAATGGTTCAAAAAGCCACAGATAACAATTCTGTTAATATTACATTCAAACACAAAATTACTAAAGAAGCTCCAGTTAAAAAGCCTGTTTCAATCTCCGTTTCTCAACCATCAATGCCTCGCTCTATTGATACCCCACAACCAAAGAAGATTATGATTCTCGACAATGCTCCTTTGGTAGAGAAAAATACCCGACAAATCAAACTGGAAGAAAAAGACTCCACTCCTATTTTTGATCATCAGGCCAGGATGGACCGCGCTTTTTCTCTCGTGTCCGAACAAGAACAATCTATTCTCAATCAAACTATTCAACCAACCCCAATTTTCACTGATTCTTTCAAGAGACGCCAACTCCTTAATGCTCGCGCCAAGGCTCTCGCTAAACACGAAAAGACTGATATTAAATCGACTAAAAAGGCTAGCTTTTCTTCTCGCCCTGCCGTCGCCCCAATTAGCATTCCTGCCACTAATATGACTGCCACTTCAGTAGAATCTGCCTTCAGTCGCATGCAAAGACTAGATCATCTAGAAAAACAAGCTACAAAAGCCACACACGCCGCCGTCAAGCCAGTCGCCCCCATTAAGACAAAAACCGCTTCTTCCTCTAAAACCTTAGCTAAGCACAACAAAGGCGCTCGCGTATTCTTCGCCTTCCTCTGTTCCTCAGCCGTCGTTGCCGCACTCTTCTTCGTTGTACAGTCTAATATGCCAGATATTTCAATCAAAGTTGCCGCCATGCAAACTGGTATCCAAGCTACCTATCCTAGCTATATTCCTCGTGACTACCGCCTCTCCGGTGTCTACACTGCACAAGACAATAGCGTCGCTATGGATTTTCTAGGCCCCAACCAAGCCAAATTCACTCTTACTGAAGAAAAACTTCCTTGGGATAGCACCGCCCTATTAAACCGTTTTGTTAAACCAAAATGGGGTGAAGACTTTACTACTATCAAGGAGCAGGGAATCACAATCTATATCAGTGGTTCCAATGCTGCCTGGGTCAACGCCGGCATCGTTTACAAAATCACCAATTTACATGGTGAACTTACTAAAAAACAGATCAAAAACATCGTTACCTCTCTTTAGTAACTTCTCTCTAGTAGCTAAAAGTGCTATACTAGAATTATTATGAAAAAAATTCGCACCCGTTTTGCTCCGAGCCCTACTGGCTACATCCATATCGGCAATATTAGGAGCGCCATTTATCCATTTCTAATCGCTAAACAAGCCGGTGGACAGTTTATTCTTCGTATTGAAGACACTGATCAGGCTCGTTTTGTCGAGGGTGCCACTGAATTAATTCTTGATACATTGCGTTGGCTCCACCTAGAATGGGATGAAGGACCAATCAAAAATGGCCCCTTTGCCCCCTATACACAGTCTGCTAGAAAGGATATTTATCTTAAATGGGCCAAACAACTCATTGCTGATGGTCGAGCCTATGCCGATGACACCACAAGCGAGCAGATCGATATCTATCGCAAGGAAGACGAGGCAAAAAAGGTTCCATATCTCTATCGCAACCACCGTCCAGTAAATCCCCCAGAGTGGAAAGAAGGACTACCTATTCGTTTTAAAACCATCCCCAAAGAATATAGCTGGCACGACGAGGTTATGGGTGATATTCATACTGGACCAGAAGTCTGTGACGACATCATTTTAATTAAAAAAGATGGACTGCCAACTTACAACTTTGCCCATATCATCGATGACACCTTAATGGAGTGCAGTCATATTACTCGTGGCGTTGAATACCTATCCAGCACCCCAAATTATCTCGCACTCTATGATGCGCTTGATTTTCCAAGACACCTCTTCGTCTCTCTGCCGCATATTCTTGCCCCAACTGGCAACAAAAAACTTGGCAAACGCGATGGTGCTAAGTCCGTTACCGAATATCGCGACGACGGTATTTTACCAGAAGCTATGCTAAATTACCTTGCTTGTCTCGGTTGGAATGATGGCACTGAACAAGAAATTTACTCACTAGAAGAGCTTATTGAAAAATTCTCAGTCGATCGCATCCAGAACTCGGGTGCCCGTTTTGATGAAGTAAAGATTCTCTGGATGAACGGTCAATGGATTCGTAAAATTGCCACCGAGCAGGGAATCGATGAACTTTTTGCTCGCACCTGTGAAACCACAGGCTCGGAAGATTTCTCCCGTTATGATCTGTTTCAGCCAATTGACTTCTGGCCAGCTTCCGCCAAACAAGAAACTATTGAATATAAAAAGTCTGTTCTTGCTATTATTTATGATCGCCTAAAAACTCTTTCTGATCTTCGCACGATGACGACTTATTTCTTTGAAGATCCAGCCATTGACCTCTCTATGATCACTAGCAGCAAATTCCTCAAAAAGTACTCTGAGCAGGAGTTAGTTGGTCTACTAACCGAAACCATCGAAGTTCTGAACGACGTCGATGAAGCCGACTGGACAGAGGATAATCTTCAAAGCCTCCTCAATAGCTTACTTGTAAAAACTGAGAAAAAACCCGCTGAATTCTTCAGTCTTATCCGTATTGCAGTTAGTTTTGCAGCTTTTAGTCCTGCCCTTCATCTCACCCTTCATGTCTTAGGCAAAAACCGCACACTTGCAAGACTAAATAAGGTCCGCACCGCTCTTTCAAATAACTAAAGGAGCTCTAAGTGGGAACATTACATCATTCTCCCCAACAAAATAATTCAAAAAAACATCAATCTTCAAACCCTGAATTTGAAAAAATTGAAGAGCTAGAGGTTGACAGTGCAGCTAAAAAATCTCTGCCATTGAAGTTTATTCTCGGACTCATTACTGTCTTTATCCTAAGTTTGATTATTATCGGCACCATCTTTCTGTTTCTTCAAGAATCAACCGCCCCCATTAATTCCGTAGAGCATCAGCTAACCGAAGTCGAAGGCACACCTACCTGGTTTTATGACAATCTCACTGGGCAACCCATTTCTCATTCAGGCACTCAGTATGATACTTCCGGTAATCCAATTTTGGGTCATGACGGTCAGCCTCAGAAATTCAGCATCAAACAGGCTGAACAGGCGGCAAACGAAATTAACTCTCAGCCCACTTTCTGTATTCAGATCCCTAATGGGATAGACGGGGCCAGGCCGCAAACGGGCTTAAACCAGGCTAGTATCGTTTTTGAAGCCATCGCCGAAGCTGGCATCACTCGTTTTGCAGCCATTTTTAAAAATCCAATTAATCAGACCGCCATCGGCCCCATTCGTTCGCTTCGGGTTTATCATCCTGATTGGGTTTCGCCTTTCGACTGTACTATTATTCATGCCGGTGGCGCTGACGACGCATTATCGGCCGTCAGTACCGGCTATAAACACCTCAGCGAATCATACACCTATATGTGGCGCAGCACTGGTATTTGGACAAGGTCAGGCTTTGTTGGCTATTATGCCCCCAATAACCTCTTAACTTCCGGCCCCTTACTTGCCGATTTTCATCGCCAAAGAGAAAACGATCAACGTTCTTACCCTAAATCTTTTTCAAGACTCACCCCTGAAGAATCTCTTATTCAAAAACAACATGTAGAAAAGTCAACCGAACAAACCGAACAAGATCAGTCGACTAATCCCACTTACAAAAAAGTCTCCAATATTCATATTCGTTTTAATTGGCAAACTAGTTTCAATGTTGACTATCTTTATAATTCAAATACCAATACCTATGCGCGTAGTTTCCAAAATGGTGAAAAACACCTTTCTTATACTTGCGAAAATACTAAAAACAGACCAACCCCCGCTCTTGATTGTGGGACACCCACTCAAGTAAGCCCTGACGTTGTAATTGTCATGCGAGTTAAACAGCACACCAGTCCCCTCGACCACTACCATGAAGACATTGCCACTATTGGCTCTGGGTCAGCCTATATATTTCAAAATGGTACCGTTCTTGAAGGCACTTGGCATAAATTAAACCGAGAATCCCAGATTGTTTTCAAAAACCAACAGGGTGAAGAAATTAAACTTAAACCTGGCCGCATTTGGCTTTCTGCTATCCCTGAAAGCTACGGCAAGATTACTTACGATTAAATCCTAAATTTGTTATAATTAGGTCAACTTAAGCAGGAGTTTTGCATGACTGGTCAATATCGCACTAATATTGGCGAACCAAATAGTAAAATGTCTGAGGTTCTTGAAGAGACCGTCGACACCGATGCAGATTCCTGGGACTCTGGCGCCAATCAACCCGACTATTTTGATCGCACCGCCTATGATATTAATGATCCTACCGATGACGATAATCTCGAAGACGAAGGCGACGAAGATAATCTCGGTAACATGTCTGACGAAGATTTCCGTCGCCAGAATGATGGCCTTGATCTTGGCATGAGCGGCAAACCACGCGCCTTCATTGAACTTGATGATCTAGACTATAAAGACCGCACCTTCGACTGCGACTAGCCCATAAAACCTCAATCTTGCAGACTCTGGCCTTTTTCTCTTGCCTTTTTACTCATAAAATGTTAATTTTAATGTACTGGTTCCGTCGTCTAGTGGTCTAGGACGTCTGGTTCTCATCCAGAAAATCGCGGGTTCGACTCCCGCCGGAATCACCAAATCAGCAAATTTCCTAGAGCCTTCGGGCTCTTTTTCTAGCTACACCATATTTTTTGTATTTTACAAGCACAGTAAACTATGTTAAAATATATGCATGAAGAAGCTTCCTATTGTTGCATTAATTGGCCAAACTAACGCTGGTAAATCCAGCCTATTAAATCGTCTGGCTCACAAAAATATCGCCATTGTTGCCCGTGAAGCTGGCACCACTCGCGATAATGTCATTGCAACAATCGACAATGCTTTCACCCTTATTGACACCGCCGGTCTTAAAAACCCAGAAGATGACTTCGAAGCCTCCATTCAAGACCAGATCGAAGACGCCATTGAAGTCGCTGATCTCATTCTTGTTACTGTTGACTCCACGAAGTATCCTGATTTTCGTGATCTTGAAATTTCTCGCTCTGCACTAAAATCCAAAAAGCCAGTTTTTCTTGTCCTTAATAAGTCAGACCTCAAAGAATCTCTCGAACCTTTTGAATATCTCAAATTTGGCATTAAGGAGACTGAAATCTTTAAGACCTCCGCCACCACCGGTTTTGGTATCTCCACCCTCAAACAGCATATCTTTGAAAAACTCAAAATCACACCCAAGGCTGAAGCTGCCGAAGAATCCAAAATCAATCTCGATGAAAATGGTAATCCCTTAATCAAATTAGCCCTCATTGGCCGCCCAAATGTTGGGAAATCCAGCCTCTTTAACCGCCTTGGTCAAAAACAACAAGCCATCGTCAGTTCCAAACAGGGAACCACTCGTGATATCAATCGTATTCGCATCAAGTTCAAAGGCCAAACTATTGAAATTCTTGACACCGCTGGACTTAGGAAGCCTGGCAAACGAGAAGTCGGTATCGAAAAATTCTCTGCCATTCGCACTCTCGCTGCTATCGAAGAGGCCGACATCTGTGCCCTACTGATCGATGCAAAAGAGCCACATTCTAAACTCGATCAATCTCTTGCTGGACAAATTATTGAGGCTGGCAAGGGAATTATTATGGTCTTAACTAAGGCTGATCTTCTAGATAATTCCACCCCTGTTACCTCCAATTTTGAAGATAAAACAAGAACCGTCGAATATACTGAGATTGACCACATTCTAAACCAGCTCGAACGCGATTATAATTTCTTATCCTTTGCCCCTGTTCTTATCACCAGCTCTGAAACTGGCAAAAATGTCACCAAATTATTTGAGCTAGTTACCGAAATCGACATCGCAAGGCACACCGAAGTCAAAACCTCTGACCTAAATAAAATTCTCCGTGAAGCTACCGCCTCTCATCCTCCAGCTGGTCTTAAAAATACTCATCCAAAGCTCAAATATATCACTCAAACCGACACCTGCCCTCCATGGTTTGTTATTCACGGTCGAGAGATGGAGTTACTCCACTGGTCATATAAGCGCTATTTGGAGCGTAAAATCCGTGAAACCTATCCTTTCATTGGTACCCCAATTATTTTCTCCTTCCACAATGATCGTGCTAGCGGCCCACGCAAGTCCTATCGTAATCAAAAACAAGACTAATCTTTACCCCAAATCGCCTATCTAATAAAGGCTGCCTTCTTGTTTTTTGTCAAATTCTTCATAATCCCTCTAATGCTTGCATTCATTGGTTCTTATGCAATAATATCCCCAAGTAGGTATCGTACCTATTTTCAGTAATCGGTAATTTTCCGCTGTTTGATAAAACAAATATCGAAAATTACCAAGTTAAGTTCTTTACAAAAAAGGAGGGATCCCATGAAAAAGATGGAGACCAAGCTGTCAACTCACAGCAAGACTATGTTTATTCGTAATATATACGAATGTGATCTTATTAATTATTTAGACAAGAAATATCCGGTCTATCTAATTGATAAAAGTATTCTGCTAACTTGTCCAGAAATCATTCCGACAAGTCAGGGTTGGCAGATCGCAGACAATAATCTGCAGATTACAGGTAAGCATTTTGTCATTCCGACTTCTGTTATTTTGGAGCTTGAGGAACAGAAACGACAAGAGGGACTTGATAGTTTTACATCTAAGGATTTACTATTTAGAATACGTCAGTTATTAGTTGAGACCGACTATCAAACTGATCAAAAGTCAAACGGAAATTTGATTTCAGCCATCTATTTCCGCCAGACTGACACACTATTTTCTGTTTTTGCTAATGTATCGGATGCCGAATTAGATCTTCTTGGCTTAGCTTTTGGCTCAGGATATCTTCGTCAGAAGAATAAGTATCCTCAGATTCAAACCGAGCACCAAGAAATTCGCACCGCGCAGCTAATTTCGGCAGCAAACCAGATCACAAAATCATTAATCGGTTTTCAGGAAGCATCTGTCGATGGATGGACCGAGGATCAGTATGATACGATTCAGCAAAAACCGACAGTTGAAATATTGACTTGCAATAATCTGGTCAATATTTTGGCCCGTGCGAATGGCATAAAAACCAGCCCGCTCGAGTTTACAAAGCGTCTCTATACTGGCAGAAGAGATATTATCGTTCCGCCTGATTTTTACAATATTTTTCTCGCTTCAAAAGATGGCATCGATCATCAAACTTGGCAGGAATATTTCCCAGACGAACCAGAACTCATCGCCAACGAGTTTATCAGTATGACTCCTAACCTTGAGTTGAATGATCTTGGCATTAGCCCCGCGCGTGACCAATATGCTCATATCGGTCGCTTTGACCAAGAGGCAGACAAAATAGTGCACCTCACTCACTACAAGAATTTTGGGATTAGACTTAAAAATGAAGGCCAAGCTATGTATGCCGAAGCCATCTCTAATCCAGATATTTCTGTAGTTTTTGTGACTGGTTCGGCTGGAACTGGCAAAACTTTCCTTTCGGTACTAGGCGCCATTAAGGCCTGTGCTCTGGGTAAATTCTTGCAAGCTACGGTCGTACCTTGCAGTATCGACGTTCAACGTACACTTGGCTTCTTGCCTGGCGATCTTGATGATAAGATTGGACCAAACATTGCTCCGATTAAGAATGCCATTCAAAATTACATTAAGTTAACCAATGGCAAGATTAGTAAGACCTTGGAAAACACCCCAAATAGCTGTGACAAGCAACGCAATCTGAAAGATTCACAGGATACAATCCGCACCGAA
>CAUSFJ010000018.1:0-7545 GCA_963531135.1 uncultured Candidatus Saccharibacteria bacterium
TAAATTTCATATCCAAGATTCTTTCGTACAGATAGGTGAAAATTCTCTGTTTCATAGGTAGTAGGAACGATGGCGCCAGGAGCGAGCCAAACTACAGAGAGTCCAGCACGGACATTTGGCGCACCACAGACAACCTGAATTAAGCCGTTTTCTAGTTTGCCAAACTCTTGATTGAGGGGTCCGGCATCTACCTCACATAGATGAAGATGAGTATCTGGAATGTCAGTACAGCTGACAACCTTAGCGACGTAGATATTCTGGTATTTTTCAGCGAGACTTTCAGTTCCCTCCACTTCAACAAGGCGAGAGCCGATCAATCTCATCAGATCTTCGGTAGAGAGAGAATCTGGAATTTTAACATAACGTTTTAGGGCATTAAGTGAAATAAGCATTAGAATTCCTCCAAGAAATTAAGTTTACCAGATTCGAAGAAACGAATATCGTCAAGTTGGTATTTGAGAATGACAAGACGATCAATGCCGCCGCCCCAAGCAAAACCCTTGTAGACAGTGGGATCAATGCCGGCGGTTTTTAAAACATTAGGGTGAATCATACCACAGCCCATCATTTCTAACCAACCATCACCTTTGCCGCCGAGGGCTTTTGGCTTCTCGATTTGAAATTCGAGAGAGGGTTCAGTGAATGGGAAGTAGCCTGGCTGAGTTTTAGTATTTAAAGTTTGACCATAATAGGTTTCGAAGAAATTTTTCAGAACACCGAGCATCTGCCCCATGGTGGCAGTTTTGGAGACAAAAACACCTTCACATTGGTAAAAAGTATGCTCATGAGTAGCGTCAACATCTTCATTACGAAAGACGCGGCCAGGAATGACTACAGCAATCTGACCTTCGGTTTCAAGCTGGTCTCGACGAGAGGTGAGCGCGCGATATTGCATGGTGGAAGTATGGGCTGGAGGAATAAAACCTTCTTTAGTGCGGAAGGTATCATAACCATCACGGGCGGGATGACCTTCAGGGAAGTTGAGCGACTCAAACATATGAAATTCATCGTCAAGCTGAGTGGACTCCATGACTTCAAATCCCATATTAGAGTATATATCTATTACTTTGTCAAGTTCAACCATGAGAGGATGTTTACTACAACGCCTGTTTTTCTTCGGAGTAGAGTTTTCCGCCATAGGAGCGGTGAGATCGATGGGCTTGATATCGACTGCTGCTAATTTTTCTTCCTCAGCTTGAATTTGAGCTAAGATTTCAGTTTTACGACGATTAATTTCCTGCCCAAAAGCCTTGCGCTCGTCAGCTGGGAGGTCTTTAATTTTACTATATTCAAGGCCAAGATCTTTTAGGGCCTGTTTTAGGTCTGTAAGTTTCATATCTATACTCTATTATACTCTGGTTTTAAAGGTTTTTTAAGAGAAAAGATAGTTTTTAAGACTTTAAGCCAGGTTTATATGGATCAAATCCTATAAGCTCTAGATAACAACAATAAGAATTAGGGATAGAATAGCAAGACCAACAAGGATGAGCCAAATCCAACCGTAGCGACTGGTGGTCTTTGATCCATTTATATAATCTGAATCATTAACAAGATCAGGGTCGGCACTTAAGGCTGTCTGTTCCGCTTTTATCTTTAGGTCTGCGGCAATACGGCGACTAAGCTCTGCATTTTTATCCTGTTCTTTATGTACGATTACTCCCATCCTATACCTTTCATTTTAGAAAATTAAACTTTAAGTATTTTACCACAGATGTGTTATAATTCATTCAATATTACTTAAGGAGGTATATGGCAACAAGTAAGTCCAAGAAGGCTAAAAAGTCTACGGAAAAGCCAAAAAATACTAATACAAAGCCAGAAGTTACTGTCGTTGAAGAAATTGTGACTGTAACCGAACCGGAAACAATCGTCACTGAGATAGCCGAAGTAAAAATGAAAGAAAACAAAAAGAGCAAATGTATTTTTGCAAATTTCTTCGCTAAAAAAGGTGATCCAGAAGAAAATATTCTAACTATTTTCAAAACACCAAAGATCTGGGGTGCGCTCGTTGGAGAATTAATTGGAACAATGTTTATCACAATGCTCCTCTTAACTCTCGGCATCTACCAGCCACTTTATGTTCTATTCGGCGTAATTGGTGTAACCCTAGCCGTCTTCACTCTTTCTGGAGCACACTTAAACCCAGCAATCACTGCAGGTATGATGGCAACTCGTCGCGTCTCTGCAATTCGTGGTGTACTATACATGGTAGCTCAGGTTGTTGGTGCTTGGCTTGGTCTAGTCATTGTTAATGCCTTCCGTATGGCTGGCGAAACAAAGGTTGATCTTCCTGCACTAACCGCAGTTGAAGCTTCAAACCTATGGCAATTACTTGCGATTGAATTCTTGGGTGTCTTCACTTTGGCATTCTTCTTCAATCGTGCACAAGAATACAAGTCTCGTCGTAGTGCTTTCACCTACGCTGCAATCATTGGTGGCGGTATGGTGCTTGCGGTACTATTTGCAATCGTAATCTCAAGCAATTTCTTCAAAATTTCAAACAACTTTATCTTGAACCCAGCAGTTGCAATTATGTATCAGATCTTCCCAACTTCAGCTGAGAATTTTGGTACTTTGATTAGCAAGGTTGGCCTTGAAGTCCTAGTCTTTATCCTAGCTCCGATCGTAGCTGGTATACTAGCTTTCTTCGTTGGCGACATTGCAACCACCCTTGCAGGCGAGGATGAGTGTGAAAAACACCACCACTGCAAAGATGGACACTGTCACGAAAAATAATTTGTGACAGATAAAAAATAGCCCGATGGGGCTATTTTTTTGATTTGATTTTAGCGATTGGTTTTGATTATTTTACTTTTTTATTCTATAGACAATTAATCTTTAGGGAAAAGTGGAGTTTCTGGAGGAAGAATCTGGCCACTTCCGGCGAAGATAGACTCAACCGTTTCTGCGACGGGGAGAAAAGGTTTGAGGTGGTGGTTAGCAGCTAAAAGCTCTTTAACTAGCCCAGTAAGACTTACTCTTGCCTGCTCAGGGGCGGTTTTAGCAAGCTGCCACGGTTTCTGCTCTTCGATATGACGATTAACGTCTTGGATCATCCCCCAGGCCTTGTTAATAGCATTGGTAAACTCGAAGCGCTCCATTAGTTCAATGTATTCTGGGACAAAAGTCGAACTAAAATCAAGTTTTTCGACGGAATTTTTCTGACAAAGTACCGAGAGACGCTGGACAAGATTGCCGTAGTCATTGGCTAATTCGTTGCGGTAGGCGTTCTCAAACTTTTCCCACGTAAAATCGGCGTCAAGAAAGGTATCGATGTGCTTAGAGAAGAAATAGCGAAAAGCATTGATGCCATGTTTTTCCAAAACTTCGACCGGATCAATACCATTGCCGAGGCTTTTACTAATTTTCTGACCATCCACCTGGATAAAGCCATGAGACAGAATGGTGCGTGGTAGAGGTAGGCCTAGCCCTAGGAGAATAGCTGGCCAAAGAATGGCATGAAAACGCAGAATATCTTTACCTACCACCTGAACAGTGGCTGGCCAGTAGTTCGAAATGTCTTGATCTGGATAACCAAGAATTGTGATGTAATTTGTCAATGCATCCATCCAAACATACATCACTTGAGATTCGTCGCCTGGAACTGGAATACCCCATTTGAGATGGGCGACCGGGCGAGAAATTGAAACGTCAGGAGCATCCTCAAGTAACCTAAGAATTTCATTCTTACGAAACTCTGGGAGAATCTGCATCTTGCCATTCTCGATAGCGGCTTTAATTTCATCTTTAAAATCAGAGACTCGGAAGTAATAATTAGATTCTGTAAGATGTTGATAAGGAGCTTGATGATCCGGACAAGTGCCCTGATTTTCTTCATACTCTTTTTGAGTGACAAAACGTTCACAGCCCTCACAATACCAGCCATCATAACTGGAAGAATAAATGTGTTTTTCTAGGCGTTGCCAAATTTTCTGCACGCGCTCAATATGAGATGGGTCGGTGGTACGGATAAAGTCGGTATATTTTATATCGAATTTCTGAAGAAAATTCTGAAATTTGGCAGAGTTTTGACCAACGTATTCCTTAATATCTATCTGCTGTTCCCCAGCCTTTTTCTCAATTTTATTACCATGTTCATCAGTCCCAGCCTGAAAGCGCACATTTTTACCCTGCATGGTTTGATAGCGAGCATAGATATCAGCAAGTAGATAATCCTCAGCATGCCCAACATGAGGAGCGCCGTTAACATACGGGATTGCCGTCGTAATATAAATTTCTTGAGACATGAGATCCTTTGATATTTTTTAAAATTATTTTCTTATTAATTATACTACAAAAAACGTATAGAAAAACTGAGAGGTTGCATTCAGGGCCTCCCAGTTTATTTCATTAATTTTAGAGACTACTCAACTGTGGAGCAAGAAAGTCCGGTTTGATTCTCGGCTAGCATGAGGGAGTTTAGATCATGACTCGTGATGGAACTAAATTCAGATAAGGACTTGAGGTAGTTATCTATATTATTTCCCGAAATAGCTGTTTTTTTCTTTAATTGGTTGAGATTAATCTCAGTTGTAACCTTAATATTATCATCAGATTTAATACCAGCATCAAGAGTGGTCTTTGCCGTAACAGCCTCATTTTCACTATTGTATTGATAAATATAATGCTCAGAAATATCACTAAGGTTATCGTTTTCAAAAGTAAACTGCCTTTCAAAGTTGCCATAAGCGGCACCGACTTCAGAAGACTCATTGGTGCTTAACGGACGAACACAGGTCAGCATTTTTGTCGAAGCCTTCTCGACCTGATTCTTGCCAGCAGCTTGGGTGGGTTTCTTCTGTGGCTCGCTCAAAAACATCAGCGCAAAGATAATCCCAGCAATGACAAAGAGGACAGCAGCGGCAATAATCAAAATCATGGTGCGATTCAATTTAATCTTTGGTTTATTTTGATTCTTAGCCTGTTTGGCAGCTTCTTCTGCTTGTTTCTTTTCAAAATCAGCATAAGAGATGGCACTACCAATAGAACCAGGAGCCGGAGCGGCCGCCACGAGAGGCTGTTCTTCCTGATCCTCCTGATCGTCATCTTCATTAGCTTCGGTTTGTGCTGCCTGAGAAGCTTGCTCGCCGCCAGCCATCATGTCGGCGCTGGACTGCGTCGAAGCAGAAGTCGTAAATGGGGTGGAGCCTAGAGCTGAATCGTCCTGTTGGCTTTGAACTGGATCAAACATAAGGCCCGGATCAGAGGTAAGACCTGAATTAGGTGCGCTAGGGGCAGCAGAGAAAGAAGATACAGAAAGCGTGGGGTCAGTTGGCGCAAGCGAGGAAGGTGAAGTATTTGAGACAGATTCCATAGAGGTGCTTGCCCCAGTAGATGGCTGCAAATCATCCGTAGTAGGTTGATAATTACTTAGTTCGGACATTAAGCTATCTAGTTCTGGCGAAGTGGTAGGAGATGGAGTTGGAGAAGAGGAGGCTGTAGGAGCTTGAGTTGTAGAAGGGGAGGCCGCAGAAACTGGCGAAGCTGGAGCGGAAGAGACCGAAGAGGGGGCGGTAGTATTATTGACTACCGAAGAAGGATTTGTGGGCTGGTTATTGGTTAGTAGAGGATTCTTACTTAGTGTATGATCATCATTTTGAGTTTGAGGATGAGGGATTGGATCCATTTTGTTCCTTTGATTAGATAAAATATTAGATAAACGCTTATGTTTATCTTAGCATAATTAGCCTATCTCAACAACTTGGACTAGATTTTTTGAGCAAAATCGTAAACTTTTTGCCAATCAGAAAGAGTGAGATCAGCAGGGCGATAATTCTCTTCTAGGCCAAGGGCTTGATAGAGCTCTTTAATTTCTTCACGCGATTTTTGGGTAATATATGGGAGACAAGTGATTAGTTTTTTACGTGGATTCATAAAACACTGCTTAATAAAGCGTAAAACCTCCGAATTCACAATTGGAGTTGAGCGTGGAACTAAAATAACAGAAGCTGAATCAACTTTGGGTGGTGGCGTAAAGAGGCTACGGTCGACAAAAACTCCTGGATAGACATCGGCAAAATTAAGGACGGCAAGGGTGAGATAAGTATATCGCCCCACATCCAAAAGTAGGCGATCGGCGACTTCTTTTTGCATAAGCAAAACAATTTTCTCTGGTGGATTGGAGGCAGAAATTAATTTCTGAATAATTGGGCTGGTGATGTAATAAGGAATGTTGCCAACCGCAACATATGGCTCTTTGATTTGATTGAGATCAAATTGAAGAAAATCTTGATGAATAACCTGGAGATTTTTACCAGGAAAAGAATTTGGAAGGTTGGTGGCAAGTTTTTCATCATATTCGACAGCAAGAACTTTTGGAAAACGACGAAGCAGAGAGCTAGTAAGAGTACCAAGGCCTGGACCAATTTCAAGACAGAGGGGCTGAGGAGTTTCCGGATCATCAGTATCTATCACTGCACTTTCAGCGATTTCTTCAAGAACTGGTCGGTTTTTGAGCCAGTTTTGTCCAAGGTGTTTTTTATTCTGTAGCATCAGTTTCTCCTAGTACCAGTGGCGTGATTGCCAGAAGCTCCAGGCCTGACTCCAACCACCATAGCGCCCAGTCACATAGCCGATCATCCAGCGAATTTGAGTGACCGGGTTGGTCTGCCAGTCTGCACCAGCACTAGCCATTTTGGAGCCTGGAAGCGCTTGCGGAATACCATAAGCACCACTGCCAGCATTCGTAGCGTCAAAACGACAGCCTGATTCACGATAGATTAAGGTGAGGGCAACATGAAGATCCGCTTCGGAAACACCAGCGGCACGTGCGTAGGAGGCACAGGCTTCCCATTCGGGAGGAACTGATTTTTTCATACCAACTGCAGTAACGCGATCGACTGGGTTTTTAATAGTTTCAGAACTGATTAGTTCACGAGAAACTTCTTTGCCATTAACAAAATTTACACGGTAGACAGAACTCTTACGACCTAATTCCCCGACCTGACGAAGGTTGGTCTGACCGGTAGCAAGAGAAGAGTCGCTAATAGTTTTTTCGGCATAGGGGATATCTTCTTCAATAGTAATAGTGCGACCGCCATTACGAGTGAGTTGATAAGTAGTGGCAATGCCGGACTCAAGAATGTTTTGACCAGAGATGAGATTAAGTTCGTCACCATCATAAATAGTAATACCAGCATCACGGGCAATTTCTTTTGGATCAAGATTGGCAGACATGACGAATTTACTGGTGGTGCCTGCCTTAATAATAACTGGACGAGAACGATAAATATTAATGCGAAAACTATCGGAATTAATTTCATCAGTAAGGGCTGGCTCAACACGATCCGTGTCGTGATAAACGATTTTGGCGCGTTCAAGAGCTTCTTTGACGGTCTTGGCGCTGGTTTTGATGGTAAGAGACTTTGAATCATCATAGAAAGTAACAAAATGGCTGTCAGAAACAATACCATTGTCAGAGCTATTCGATTCAGCATAGGTCGGGCGCATGCTAAAAAAGACACCTAGGACTAAGGTTATAATAAAAACAGTGATACTAAAACCACAGAAGAACCTGTAGTAAGATGCTTTTAATTTCATCTTCGC
>CAUSFJ010000019.1:0-7434 GCA_963531135.1 uncultured Candidatus Saccharibacteria bacterium
ATTTGAAAACCCAGAAACATACTGAGCTGCCGGAGCATTATCTAAAATCGCAGCATCAATGCGACCAGTCGTCAGCTCTTGGAGGACATTAGGGACGGCCGGAAATTGAACGACTCTAGCGCCTTTAATCTGCCTAGCCATTTGATCACCTGTAGTACCCAATTGAACACCAATTGATTTATTTACCAGTTCATATTTATTTTTAATACTACTTTCATCACGTACAACAATTTGCTGAGAGGCAACATAATAAGGATCAGAGAAGAAGGCATTCTTAGCACGATCCTCCGTAACAGACATCCCGGCTACGGCGAGATCAATCTGCCCGCTTTCTAGCGCTGGCAAAAGTCCATCGAAGGACATATCTTCGATTTTAAGCTCCGCACCTAAACTTTTAGCAATTTCTTCAGCAAGATCAACATCAAAGCCGACAACCGTATCGCCATCCTTATATTCGAAGGGCTTAAAGGTGGCATTCGTACCCATAACGAGAACATTGGAATCCTTGGAGACTACTGTCTCACGCCGCATAATGTCTTGAAACATGAAGAAGTTAAGAATTAAGTAAATAACAGCTAGACTAATTCCCAATATTTTTTGTTTTTTACCACCATTCTTCATACCACTAGTATACTAGATTTTAACTTATTTTCATAAAAAATAGCACCTAGGGTGCCATTTTTTAGATACTACTACATCTTAATTTCTGCATCTACACCAGCAGGTAGAGATAGATTCTGCAAAGCATCAATAGTCTTTGGGGTTGCGCTTGTAATATCGATTAAGCGTTTGTGGACTTTCATCTCAAAGGCCTCACCACCAGTTTTATAAACGTGTGGAGACTTGACGACAGTAAAAGTACTACGCTTAGTTGGCAGAGGTACTGGACCAGAGACGTTAGCACCGGTACGGATGGCGGTATCAACGATTTGTTTTGCGCTTTGATCAATCACGCGATGATCGTAGGCCTTAAGACGAATACGGATCTTAAGTCCTTCACTCTTGGTTTCAACCATGTTATTCCTTCTAGCTCTATAACTTCAGATATACCTAGACAGTATGTCGATGAGTTTTTAGGGCTCAATTAAAATTTATAATTGCATAATAATATATTATCTGGCTTAAGTCAAGTGGAGATGATAATAAATTGGCAAACAAAAATCCCCAGACAAGGTCCGGGGACGGACGTGGCCGATTAGCTCTATGATACTGAATAAAATAAATCAGCTTCGTTGTGGCTGTATATTTTAATATTAGATAAATTACAGCCAAGCTGATTTAGGCGCTCTAAGGTATACCTAATATTTGAACCATCACGCCCAACAATAGTACCAGCATCACCTTCGAAAACATCTAGATGCAAAATACCATTACGTAAATTGCGAACACGCTCAACGTTTATTATGTAATCATATTTTCTACCTTCAATCAGAAATAAGTTTTTCTCATCACTTAGAAGAATACCCAAATCTTCTCCATGACGAGAATTGATTACTACATGGTCCTTATTGCGGGGATCATAAACTGATTTAACCACTACAACTAAGTCTTTTGTATCTTTAATAAACTTAGCTAACTTGGCCGCTTTTCTAGTACGTGCTTTCTCCTGTTCGAATTTTCTTGCCTTTTCCATAGCCTGAAATTGATCAATCCATTTTAGCCCTTCCTTAAAACCATAATTTTGATAATAATCGAAAAGCCCTGGATTATACCTTGAAATCAGATCATCGGTCTCTAATTTATAAATAAGTCCTCTAATCTCATCTGGTTCTTGCCCAGAAATTAAGGCTATTTTAATTAAAAAACGAGCGGCAGATGTATCTCTAATTTCAAAGAATTGATGAAATATATCATAATCTTCTTTTGTAAGATTTATATACCTATAATTAAAAAGACTACGAATGGCATCAGCCTTGACGATTTGTCCAGACTGCTTTACTTCATCTAGGACTGATCTAAGGTGATCTTCACGAGTGCAGGTCTTCAGTTTCTCTGATATATACCATTGGTAACAACCACAGAGACTCCATGCATGTTGAACTACCTTTACTTCACGTTCTGGGCTATTCATGAATTTAGCAATCAACTTCTCGAGAGAATCATTGTCGATCTCGACAAGGTCACGATACTTGAGAAATAGATCGATATCCGATGTGCGAAGTTGATATTCTTTGATCTGCTTCCAATCTATAGTATCTTCTGCTACTTGGCGACGGAGATGTAGATTTTGAGAGGTTTGCTCTGTAATGCGTAACACTTGCTTAATTAATTCATCTGGCAAGGTAAGAATAAAATCCTGAATTTTATCAATATTAATATAGTTAAATTTTGAATCTCGATAAAATTCACCGCTCTTATCATATTCTGAAACCCTAGACTTTAAATAGCCTATGACTGATTCACGCATTTTTTGATCACACAGAATTTCACTAATATCTTCGGACTCATGAAGGATATCTTCAAAGTGATCCTGCATAGTTTCTGCCGAAATGTAAAAACGATCATTTACATAACTAAAGTCTCCGATTGTTCTGTAGAATTTTAACATATTAGCATTTTCATCTTCTTCTCTCAGATAAGCCATGAGCATATTGAAGTCATGAACGCCATGTTCTATTGCATCATCGTCTACCAAATATTGTTCATTGAAATTTGTAAACTTAATTTTAGTTAATCCAGTATCAAAATCCTCAATATACATATACGCGTGAATCAGATACACACTATCATAATTTAGTATTTTAATATTTAGCTTCCTAAAATCTTTTGTGATGTCTTTGAAATATTTATGAAATGACTCTTCATTTTCTGTAAGGTCGACTGTAGTAGTTTCAAAAGACTCCTTCCTCCTAACTATAGTCATCTCATACCAGACCCCCTCAGGAACAATTCTTGGATTCTGAAACAAATAGAGGTTAGTCTCTACTGCTTTTTTGGAATTTGCAGGCTGCAAAAACTCTCCAGTCTCTTCCTTGAAATCATAATAAGAATAGTTTGTTTCAAAATCTAAAACTTTCTTATTTAACAACACTTGTATCATCTTATACCCCTCCTTTAAGAGAAAAACACTTGCTCTTTATGAGCAATTAAATAAGATCTAATCATTCACATTAAGATACTTAACTTGGACAATAGATCACAGTTACTTAAATATTATACTATTTTTCTACTTCGAAACAAGTCTTATTGCATATATTTATATTTTTTCAAGTATAAAAAATTGGACTACCGAAGTAGTCCAATTCTTCAATTAGTATTATCTAATTATTTTACAATCTTGGTAACAACACCAGAACCAACAGTACGGCCACCTTCACGGATTGCGAAACGGTCGTTGTTGTTCATAGCGATTGCTGCAAGAAGCTTGACAGTAAAGGTGATGGTGTCACCAGGCATGACGATTTCTTTGTCAGCTGGGAGCTCAACTTCACCAGTAACGTCAGTAGTACGGAAGTAGAACTGTGGCTTGTAACCCTTTGAGAATGGAGTGTGGCGACCGCCTTCTTCCTTCTTAAGGATGTAAACCTGAGCCTCAAATTCGGTGTGTGGAGTGATTGAACCTGGTTTAGCAATAACCTGACCACGTTCGATTTGATCACGCTCAATACCACGGAGTAATAGACCTGCGTTATCACCAGCTTCACCTTCGTTAAGAGTCTTGTGGAAAGCTTCGATACCAGTAACAACTGATTTCTGAGTTGGGCGGATACCAACGATTTCAACTTCGTCATTGATCTTTACGATACCCTGTTCAATACGACCAGTAGCAACAGTACCACGACCCTTGATTGAGAAGACATCTTCTACAGGCATGAGGAATGGTTTGTCGAGATCGTGTTCTGGAATATCAAAGTATTCATCCATAGCGTGGACAAGATCCATGATGCGATCTTCCATTTCAGTATCGCCTTCAAGAGCCTTAAGAGCAGAACCCTTGATGATAGGAGCGTTGTCGCCGTCAAAACCGTATTTGTTAAGAAGTTCACGAACATCCATCTCTACGAGTTCAACAAGTTCTGGGTCAGCAAGATCCATCTTATTGAGGAAGACAATGATTTTTGGAACGTTCACCTGGTGAGCGAGAAGAACGTGCTCACGAGTCTGTGGAAGTGGACCATCGTTAGCAGCAACTACGAGGACAGCACCATCGATCTGGGCAGCACCGGTAATCATGTTCTTGATGTAGTCGGCGTGACCTGGCATATCAACGTGAGCGTAGTGACGCTTTTCTGATTCATATTCCTGGTGAGAAGTAGCAATGGTAATACCACGAGCTTTCTCTTCTGGAGCGTTGTCGATCTGGTCGTAAGCGACAGATTTGTTAACGTCAGATGGAAGACGCTTTGATAGAACTGTTGTAATAGCAGCAGTAAGAGTTGTTTTACCGTGATCAACGTGACCCATGGTACCAACGTTGATGTGTGGCTTGGAACGGTCGAAATTTGCCATTCTAAATTTTTCTCCTTTAATATTAATCTCTTTTAGGCACTAATATTAACCAGCCCAAAAGTCTATATCTTATATTTTAGATGATGAAGGTCTTAAAGTAAAGACTCTATGTGGGTTTTAGTTATATTTTTTATTTCAAGAACTGATCAGTGATGCTCGAGAGCTGATCGGCGGCAAAGTTCTTCAAATCAAGATCTAAGCCAAGACCAGTTTTCTTTTTTAGATTCATCGAAGCGCCGCGAACAGAGGTGTTATTTTGGTTTTCAATCTTCGAATTTCTTAATCTTGTACGATGTTCAACGAATTGATCCATAGTTTTAAGGTTTGTGACATTAATTTTGGTTTCGGTTTCATACTGGTCGCGCGCATTTTGATTGCGGTATTTGGTGTAAATATAAAAGAAGTAAAGCGGACCAACGAGTAGAAGTAGAAAATCATAATCAAAATCTAACTTGATAAACCCAAAAATACCTAAAAGCTCAACTAGGAAGGCAAAGAGGAAGAGTTTTGGAAGATAGATAGGAACACTACCCATTGATTCTTTAGTACGAGCATTGACTGCAACATAATGTAGTAGTTTGCGGTCACCCTGATCCTCCTGATAGCTATAGAGCCAAACTGGAAGATAGGCTGCCTTCCACTGCTGTCCTTTAATATCAAGTTGCTCGGACTGCCAAGAGACTCCGCGGTCATAATTTTTAAGACTGGCATTTGCCGAAAATCTAGCAATATCTTTTGCGCGCTCGGTGATGATTGGCGTCAGTTCAGTAATATTACTGTCACGTCGCTCGGAGGTAAAACCTTTCAAATAGTTTGAGTCATATTTTACGCTATTTTCAACATCAAACGGCATGATGGAATTAATGATATTGTTTGTTTTAGTCTTATTGGTCGTATCTAGGCGATCCTTATTTGATTCGATGGAGAGTCCATGAATTGTGAGATCAAAATCTCGGCCAACTTGATAAAGGTCAGCATCATAATAGGTGACACGGTGTTCCCCACTACCTTCGGAATAGGAACGAGTTTGATGTTCGCCAAGCCCCGTAAGATGACTATGTGCATTTAAGTCAACTACCATGTATGGGAAATATACACCCATAATATTATTGGTAGTAAATTCTTGTCGGAACTTTGGATGTGCATAAAATTTGCGCTTTCCAACAAAGTCTTCGATTGCTTTTTTCGCTTCATCTTTTTTCACCTTAAAGGCAAGTACCATGTCTGGTATTGCGCCATTAGGGATTTGCTGATTTAGCGATAAAGTATTACGACACCAGTGACAGCGCGCCTGGTTGGCTGAGGCGGTGTCAATAACCACCTCAGCACCACAGCTCGAACACTTCAAGGTTATTTGATCTTTCGTGTCGGCAACAATATCTTGAGCACCCGAACCGATGGTTGTGCCAGAGAGCTTCGAAATATCAGTCTCCATTTCAAGCTTTTGTGGTTCAAATTCAAATCGACAGAAGTTACAACGGAGCTGACCAGTTGCAGCATTAGTAGAAATATCCGTTGAACCACATTTTGGACATTTGACCTGTCCGTCCTTATTACCAACATCGGTCTGGACAACTTTTACTCCGTTGTCCACATAGGCTTGATCTTGTGTTTCAGTTTCAGCCATTATAAATCTCTAGAACCCGAGAATCTGGGCTTTTACTTTATCGTAATCCTCTTGAGAAATAGCACCTGCGTCAAGAAGTTGTTTCATCTTCATGAGTTTTTCAGTTGGGTCTTCTGCGGGAGCTGGATTAACAGTAGGTGCGGTAGGATTGGTTACAGGGGTAGGGTTGACTGGTTGCTGGAGATTACTCATCATACCACCAGCCGCATTCATACCCATACCCATGAAGGCCATACCAGCAGCGCCGCCACCGTTTTCACCAGAGGCCTGAATACCACGAGCGATAGACTGCTGCATAAAGGAGTTGCCACGAGCGCCAGCAAGAGCATCTGCTTTCTTAACGTCCTTCATTAACTCCTTAGTATCTTCGTCGTATTCAATAGCGAGAATTGCGGTACTAACGATTTCGAGACCACGGTTTGAGCGCCACTGATAACCATCTTCGACAGCCTGTGAAAGAGACTTGGCAAAGCCAATTTGATCGCCTTGAATCTTTGCCATGCGATTGCCTTTGCTTGGGTCGTTGGTGTAGTTTGAGAAAGCAGCAGAAAGTGAACCAACAACTTCAGTAAAGAGCTGAGAGGCAGCGTCGTTGTCCATATCGGCAAAATCAAAGACTCCTTGATCATTGAGATATGATACAGGTACAAAGTTCTTGATAAAGGCGAGCGGATCAACGATCTTTAGGCTGTAAGTACCACGAGTGATAGCACCAACCTGAGTATTAAGAAAAGCATCATCCCAGTAGATTTCAGATTGAGTACCAAAACGGTTGTTTGGAATTTCTTTTAGGTTGACGTAGAAAATCGCTTGGCTGGAGCCTGGCATACCACCAAATTTAAAGCGTTCCCAGCTAGTTTTAACGATTGAAGAGATTAAGCCGTCGCCCGCAAAGATAGACTGGGCGTTTTGATCTTCAGAGCTATAAATGAAACCACCTGGTTCAGCGATAAAGCCAGTGATGCCACCATCTTGCATAGTAACAAGAGCAGTACCTTCAGGAACAAGGATTTTACTACCATTAGAGATGATATTAGCAGATCCTTGTGTGTTTGAACCACGACCGTTATTTGTGCCAACCTTTTCACCTGGAAAGAGCCCTGCGGTTGCGGGAACTCCTGAAATTGGTTGATAGAAATCTTTCCACTGGTCAGCAAATGTACTGCCAATAGCACCGGCAAAGGCTTTAATAAAACCCATATTCCTCCTTTAGTTATTTTATTTAGTATACACTAGATGATAGTTTTTTAGAATATAAGCTGAGCGCTTCAGTAAAAAAGAAATTTTGTGAAATAAAAAAGAGGCCTAGTGACCTCTTTTTCTATTATTAAATTATTTAGAACTTTTACGATTTTAAA
>CAUSFJ010000020.1:0-7259 GCA_963531135.1 uncultured Candidatus Saccharibacteria bacterium
AGTCTTAAAAGTGATTCCTACAAATTATATTGTGGATGGTCAGTCTGGTATTCGGGATCCTCTGGGAATGAATGCAATGAAGTTAGAAATGCAAGCGAGTGTTGTTTCAGCACTAGTGCCGTCTTGTTTAAATCTACGAAAATTGACTGAGAATGTTTCGATTGAGTCGCTAGAACTTGTGCCAACGGCCGTTGCTTCGGCAAGAGTTGTTCTAACTGAACAGCAAAAGGATAATGGTGTTGCGGTAGTGGATCTTGGGGCTTCTACGACAAGTGTAGCAGTTTTTATGGATGGTTTTTTGCAGCATTATGCGGTTCTGAATGCAGGTGCAAATAATATTACGAATGATCTTGCTATTGGGCTTGCAATTAATCCAGGTGTGGCAGAAGAAATTAAATTGCGTTATGTTTCAGCTGATTTTCCAGAGAGTGATAAAACAATCGTAACAAAGGTGGGCGACGAAACAGTGAGTTTCACAAAAGATGAGGTGAACCAGATTGTGAGAGAACGTTTGATTGATATTTTCGAGCATGTAGAAAAGATTTTGAAACAGGCAGGCTATGCGCAGAAATTACCAGAGGGGTTGGTGATTGTTGGCGGTGGTGCAATGATGCGAAACTTAGATAAGTTTGTAAAAGATTTACTTGGTATGGCTGTGAGGATAGGAAGGCCAACGGAAAAACTTGGTGGGGTATTTGATCTTGTTGAGAATCCAAAATATACGACGGCTTTAGGATTAGCTCTGATGATGTATGACGATGAATTGACGGTTGGTGAAGTGAGTAATGAAACTCAAGAGGGTGGTTTGTTCTCGTTTTTGAATATTTTCAAGAAAAAATAAATTATTTAAGAAATTACTACTTAACTAGGGAGAAAAATGTGATAAACTAGAAGTAGTTATTTGTTAGATAGTGAGGAAAAAAGATGCCTGAAATTAAACCAACAGAGGTGGAAACAAAAGCAAGCATTAAAGTCGTGGGGGTTGGTGGTGCCGGTGGTTCTGCAGTTAATCGAATGAAAGAAGTTGGACTTTCTGGTGTAGAATTTATCGCAATCAATACTGATGCTCAGGCACTACATTATTCAAATGCCGATACGAAGGTGCATATTGGTAAAGGCTTGGGTGCTGGTGGTGATCCTGAAAAAGGCCAAACAGCTGCAGAGGAGAGTCGTGAGAATATTAAGGAGTCTTTGAAGGGCGCTGATATGGTCTTTATTACCCTTGGTGCTGGTGGTGGTACTGGCTCTGGCGCTGGTCCAATTGTAGCTAAAGAAGCAAAAGACCAGGGTATTTTAACCGTTGGTGTGGTGACTCGTCCATTTACTTTTGAGGGTGCTCAGAGGAAACGCAATGCAGATAAGGCAATTAATGAGATGACTGATGCGGTCGATGCACTGATTACAATTCCAAATGATCGCTTATTGCAAACAATTGATCCGAGAACACCATTACTCGAGACTTTTAAGATTGCCGATGATGTATTACGTCAGGGTGTTCAAGGGATTTCAGAATTAATTACAGAACATGCATTAATTAACTTAGACTTTGCTGACGTAAAGGCAATTATGAAAGACGCTGGTTCTGCATTGATGGGTATCGGTCGTGCTTCAGGTGAGAATAGAGCAAAGTTGGCTGCTCAACAGGCAATTGAATCACCACTAATTGAGGTAAAAATCGATGGTGCTCGTGGCGTACTATTTTCAGTAGCTGGTGGATATGATATGTCAATGTCGGAAATTCAGGAAGCAGCAGAGGAAATTACCGGTGCTGTTTCACCAGATGCAAATATCATCTTCGGTGCATCTATTCGTCCAGAATTACAAGATGAGATCGTAATTACAGTAGTAGCAACTGGATTTGATTCAGATGTTTATCGTCGTAAGCGCGCAGAAGAAGAAGAAAAGAAGCGTACGGATGAGGCTTTAAATAGAGTAGAGAGTCTAAGAAACCAACAGCAAATTATTGAGTCTACTCCAAGTTTTGCACCAGAAGCTAATGAGCAGAGTAGTGCAGAGGAATTTACGGCAACACCAAAAGAAAATATTTGGGACAAAATTGGCCGTCAGGACGAAGAAGAGGATTTAGAAGTCCCGCCTTCTCTAAGAGCAAAACTACGCGGTAAGAAATAGTGAAATATGGTCGGAGAAATCTGACCATATATAATCTTAAGGGTCAGAGACCCTTAAGGGGTAATTGAAAGAATTATCTAGATAAAAGGTGGAGGTAAAAATGCAAATGATAGGTGTAAAGATTGGTGACAGTAAGGTGCTTGAAAGCCGTGAGACTCCTGACGGCTCAATGATTCGTCGTCGCCGTGTGACGGCAGATGGCTACCGCTTTACAACTTATGAACGCATAGAAATGCCACCGCTTGCGGTGATGAAACGTAGTGGGAATAGGGAGCCTTTTGATCGTGATAAACTGCATAAGGCAGTAAATCGCAGTGTGGGTAAATTTTTTAACTCAGAACTTGAAATTGAAGATGTGGTGAATAAGGTGGTGGAGCGGGTGTATTCTCTTGGGCGTGATGTGGTCTATTCGAAAGAGATAGGACAGGCGATCTTGGATGTGTTGGCTAAAATTAATGAAGTAGCTTACGTTCGATTTGCTAGTGTATTTTTACAATTTAAATCATTAGATGAATTTGAGAGAATTATTAGAGAACAAAGAGAGAAACGTGAGGATTAAATGCGAATTGTAATTGTAGTAAAAACACATTCAGAATATTTTAGAGAGGCTGAAGAGTGGGGTGTGGAATATCAGCGTGAGACTGGACGAGAAGTTGAATTGATTGATCCGGAGACAATTGAGGGGGAGATTTTTGCATCAACTCGAGATATTGTGCAATATCCAAGTTTATTGATTCTGGGTGGGAGTGGCGAAATCGTAAAAAAATGGAGCGGCTCACCACTACCGCAGTTTGACCAAGTGTCTTATATGCTACGCAGCGTGTAAAATATATTGTATAATAAGGGGGATGAGTGAAATCAGGGAGAAAGTCTTAAGAATTTTTGTGCAAGCAAAAGAGATGCCTGGGTATTCTTTGTCATGGGAAAAACATTCTTTAAACGTAGCTAAAGTAGCAGAATCAATTACGAGAGTAGTGATGGAGAATGGAGTAAAATTGAGGTTCACTAAGGTCATGGGAGAAAAGTCGGGAACGGATAGGGAACTGAGCGATGAAGAAATGACGGATATGGCTTTTTCCGCAGGACTACTGCATGATATTGGCCGATGTGTGGAGATAAAGGTTGGCTTACGTCATCCAATTTTGGGATATAACCTATTGACGAACGAGGGGTTGGTAGAGCTGGCACAGGTCTCGATGACTCATACGTATTACGGATACAAACAGATAGAACGGGCTGAGTTTTGGGAAGAACTGGACTCAAAAAGTTTAGAATTTACGCAGGACTATATGGAGGGGGCTGAGATTTCTGACTTGGATCTTTTGGTTCAATTAGCTGATAATATGGGGCATCCAATGGGAGTGATGACGATATCTGATCGTTTTTCTGACGTATTAATTCGACATGGAATTCGGTCTGCAGGTGATCATCTCAGAGAATTATTTAGAATAAAACAGTATTTTGATAAAAAGGCTGGAATAAATATATATGAGCTGTTCAGGGATGAAATTATTAGAACGACAATGATGGAACCGAATGGAATGATGAGAGAAAAACAAAATGTAACAGATGAAACGGAGGAGAGTTTATGAAATACCAAGCAAATACAAGAAGAAGAGCAATTGAGTATGAGAAGGCAATTGTAGACTTTTGGAAAAGGAACCGAATCTTTGAGAAATCAATTGAACAAAGAGATATTAATAATGGATATGTGTTTTATGATGGACCTCCATTCATCACCGGTTTGCCACATCATGGTACCTTACTATCTTCAATCGTAAAAGATACTGTGCCTCGTTTTTGGACAATGCGTGGTAAGAGGATTGAGCGAAGATGGGGATGGGATTGTCATGGCTTACCTGCAGAGAACTTCGTGGAGAAACAACTAGGTATTACTGATAGGCGTGAGATTGGTACTAAGTGGCCACTTTCAACCTATATTACAAAGGCACGTGAGTCGATGGTTTCGAATTCTGAAGCCTGGGAAGGGGTGATTGAACGAGTTGGCCGTTGGGTAGATTTTCGTGGCGCTTATCGTACAATGGATAAGAATTTTATGGAGTCGGTCTGGTGGGCCTTTAAAACCCTATACGAACAGGGGAAAATTTATGAAGGTCGTAAGGTCTTGATGTATGACACGAAATTCTCAACTCCTGTGTCGAAGACAGAAGTAACAATGGATAATGATGCATACCAAACGGTAACTGATCCATCTGTCTATGTTAAGTTTGAGATTGTGAGTGAGGGGGAGCTAAAGGGGACTAAATTACTGGCCTGGACGACAACACCTTGGACTTTACCTGCAAACTTAACCTTGGCAATCAATAAGAATCTTGAGTACAAAATTTACTCAGTTGGAAATGAGAAATTGATTGTAGCGAGTGAATTGGCAGAAAAAGCACTGGGTGAAGGTGAGGCGATCAAGACCTTAAGAGGTGAGGAATTGATTGGTTTAGAATATAAACCACTCATGTGTAATTTTTCAAAAGAGGAACGCAAAAAGAATACCTATAAGGTTGTAGCTGCTGACTTTGTTTCTAGTTCTGATGGTACTGGCATCGTGCATATTGCACCGGCCTATGGTGAGATGGATTATGAGCTAAGTTTAGAGCAGGATGTAGATTTTATTGATCTACTCGATGACGGTGGTTATTATCTTGAGCCAGCGAAGAAGTGGCTAAACGAGATGGGTGTACGTGATACGGATGAGTCGGGGATTGAGCTTTGGGCGGCAAATAAGTTTATCGCAAAGGTGCTTGAGGAAAAAGGTATCGTTTACAAGATTGAGTATATTAAACACGAATATCCGTTTAACCCACGCTCGAAACAAAGGATCATTTATCGTGCATTTCCAAGTTGGTTCTTCGCGGTGAATGGAATGAAGGAACAGTTAATTGAAGAAAATGAGGAAATTAACTGGTTCCCAGAATACTTAAAACATGGGCGTTTCGAGAAGAATATTGAGGCGGCTCCAGACTGGAATTTATCACGCGACCGTTTTTGGGCAACTGCAATGCCTGTATGGAAAGGCGATAAGGGAACTATTAAAGTCGTTGGTTCATATGATGAACTTTATGAGTTGTCTGGTGTTAGGTTAGAAGATTATCACCGTCCTTGGGTGGATGAGATTGAATTTGATATCGAGGGTGAGCATTTTAAGAGAATTGAAAAAGTGCTTGACTGCTGGTTTGAATCTGGTTCGATGCCATTTGCACAGCTACATTATCCATTTGAAAATAAGGAGAAATTTGAACAAAATTATCCAGCTGACTTTATTGTAGAATATGTGGGGCAGGTGAGAGCTTGGTTTTATTATGTGCATGTGGTAAATACTGCACTGTTTGGCAAAAAGGCTTACAGGAATGTAATTACAACTGGTACAGTGGCGGGGAATGACGGCCGTAAGATGTCAAAATCGCTTGGAAACTATACTGATCCAACAGAATTAATGGATAAGTACTCGGCTGATGCGCTACGATTCTTAATGCTTTCATCGCCAGTACTGGCGGGGGAGGATTTTGCCTTAATCGATAAGGATGTCTCTGATGTTGCGAGAAAATTATCGATGATTTGGAATGTGTACGACTTCTTTACGATGTATGCTTCCGTGGATGGGTTTGATTCAAAGCAGGCGATTGCAGTTTCAAATCTAGAGAATCCTCTAGATATTTGGTTAGTTTCAAGAGTATATGAGCTGCGTAATGAAATTACTAAGGGTATGGAAGCCTATAATATTCCGAGTGCGCTATCAAATGTATTATTGTTTATTGACGATTTGTCGAACTGGTTTGTACGACGCTCAAGGAGGCGTTTCTGGAAATCGGAGGACGATACAGATAAGAATGCTGCATATTCTACGCTATACTTTGTCTTAGTATATCTAGCTAAAATCTTAGCTCCATTTACGCCGTTCTTAGCGGAAGAGTTATACCAGAAAATGACTGGAGTAGAGTTTGATTCTTCAGTAACAGAGTCAGTGCATCTGCTAAATTGGCCGGAAGCGGGAGAGATTAATCAGGAGGTACTTGAGAAGATGGCAAGAACCCGTGAGATTATTACTGAAGGCTTGGCCCTAAGGATGAATAAGAGTGAGGCTGAAGAGCAGATTAAGGTAAGACAACCACTTGCTGAATATATTTATGAAGGTGAACCACTGGATGAATATTATGAACAAATCATTGCAGATGAGGTCAATGTGAAGATGGTGAGAGCTGGCGAAAAAGCTTATCTGGATAAGCATTTGACGGAAGAACTGCTTGAAGAAGGCTTTATTCGCGAGCTAATTCGCTTTGTACAGGCTGCGAGGAAGAAAGCTGGTCTTGAGGTTGATGATAGAATTAAATTATCAATCGATACGGAGATTAATAAGGACTGGCAGGATGTACTAAAAACCGAGGTACTAGCAGTAGAACTTGGACGAGATAATAATTATCAGTATGATGAAGTTGTGAAAGTGAATGGTAAGAATATTACTATCTCATTAGAAAAAGCTTAAGGGGGGGTAAAATAAAAAAAAGGATACGTGAAGAGCGGGTCCTTTTTTTGAGATATATGTAGCCGATGAGTTTTAGTGAGTAAACTAACAGGGGTAGATTTTGAAATTTAAGGATAATTCCAATAAAAGTGTTGACAAATAAGCATAAACATGATATCATTAAAACAAGTTAGATAATAAATAAAAACAAAAAGCAAATAAAAATAAATCTAACAGAAAAGGAGCGGTGGGGAAGCTAAACAAAAAAAAGTAAAAGGTAAGTGAGGAATAAGACCAATGTAAGGGTATAGATAAAAGAAAAATAGAATATAAAGAAATATAATAAGACGAAAGAAAAAAGAATGAAGAGAGGTCGACCCTAAGAGCCATTAAGAACAAGCTTAGGACCGGCAAGAAAATAAAAGGCTACTTATTGAAAAATAGGTAGCCTAAAAAAATATAAATAAAATAATTAATTTGTTCAGTTGTATTTTTTAAAAATATGCTAGAATAGAATAAATAAGCAAAAAATAAAAACAAAAAGAAGGGGAAGATATGACGTTTGAATATTTCAACGATGAATCAGGATATAGTTTAAAAAAGACAGTGAGTCCAGAAGCTCAGGCTAAAATTTTGGCCAGACTTGGACGAGCTG
>CAUSFJ010000021.1:0-7157 GCA_963531135.1 uncultured Candidatus Saccharibacteria bacterium
GTTTTTTAGAAGTTTGACTATAATTATTTTTGAAGAAAATCCACAAGTGCTTCACCATAGTCTTCAAATTCGGTTGCATAATAGAGACTAGCTAGGTTGTAGTTTTTTGGATCACCAGTAGTCATCCAGTGACCTCTTGTCTTCTCAACATAAACATTGCCATCTTTGACCATGCGCGTAATAGCGTCAACAGTCCATAATTCACCGTCCAGACCGGTATTTTTTGGATCAAGATACTGGAAGACATCTGGCGTGAGGAGATAACGACCATAAGAAGTAAGATTGGATGGAGCATCTTCAATTTTTGGCTTCTCGACAATATCATGTAGGGTCATTTTAGCCTCATCTTGAAGACGAATGATACCATATTTATTCAATACCTCCCTAGGCATTTCCTGAGCAATAATAATGGCCTGTGCATCTTGATGCTTAGCGTAGGAATCAATTAGGGTTTTAACATCGGAAGTCCCGAAGACTACGTCATCTGAGTAAACAACAATGAAGGCCTCATCATCACGAATAAACTTACGAGCTGAGGCAATTGGAGAACCGTTTCCGTATGGATAGGACTGGTCCTGTTCGATCACAGTAATTTTTGGATAATCAAGGATTTCTTGAATCGGAGCATAACGGTCTAGCTTACCCTGCGCTTTTAGTTGCTTACGAATGTGATTTACAGAATTGTTAAAATAATCTTCGTAGATTGGCTTACCCTCGGGCGTGGCAACGATAATAATCTCTGTAATACCGGCCTTTATACATTCATCAACAACAAGTTGCATGATTGGACGATTTCCTAATGGCAACATAGCTTTTGGAATAGTTTTAGTGATCGGTAAAAAACGGCTAGCAAAACCAGCATCAGTGATGATAGCCTTGGTTGGCATTTTATAGTTCATATTTTCTCCTTGAGACATAATTATAACATATTTACGTTTATAATGCCAGTTTTTTGAAGAAGAATGAGGGGTGCCTATCTATATTTAAGCCTTCTTAGCGGTCTTTTTCGCGGTTTTCTTGACCGTTTTTGTCATGGTTTTTGAAACCGGGGTTTTCAATTCTAGAGTCTTTGACATTTTCTTTTTTGCTGCAAGTTTCTCACTACGATAATCTTTGCCCTGTTCATTATTATGTACGGAATAAATGAGATTTACTACACCAAAGACCATCATATAAGAACCGAAGTATTTAATAAAGGGGGTGGTGCCGAGGTGGCCGGTATTTAAGATAACGACACCCATAATACAGGCGCAGACACCAGCAAGGATCCAGATAAACTTGTCCGTAAAATCATCAATGGCTCTAAGTCCGAGAATGATCTCAAAAATACCACGCAAGATTGTATATGCAGCAATAACAACAAGATGCCAGGCAACATTTTGCTCGTAGGTAAAGAGAAGAGCGAGACCGGCAGAGATTTCTAAAATAGCCATCACTAGCGAGACGCCCCAAGTATTTTTTGTACGTGTACGTGCTAAGAGATTCAATAGTTCGATTATTCCGAGCGAAAGGAGCACACTGCCGACAACGATTACTAGTGTCTGAATATCGCTGGAACTAGTGAATAAGGCGAACCAACCAAACAATAAGGCAACAATCCCCTGTAAGGCAAAAATACCCCAGTGACTATCAATATACTTTAGTTTTGTAGACATAATGCTCCTTGGTTATAATTCTTATGTTTATTTTAACATATTAGATAAAAGTCTGATGATTTTTATGCGCTCGCAGTGGCTAGTCTCTGATTTTTAAAGTCACTAAGTATACGAAGAACAACATTTGGTATAGATTCAGCAATTACCGTCGTATTTTCATACTGGTATTCTTCAGTTTTTACTGGTTTTTCTGGACCTTTTTCTTTGGGGTGATATTTTGCAAGGAAGAGATTGTACTCAACTAAACCAAGGGCAATTTCAGCCTGTTCCTTGGTCATCCCAGTGTAGAGCGCAACAATGCCTGAATCTGAATGGTCGAGAGGATTTTTAGCGTAATATGTATCTAGGAAGCCTGTAACTGCTGATTGTTCGATTAATCCAGCAGATTCTAAAACTCGCTGATCCTCTGAATAGCGCGAGAAGTATTTATATTTTTCTTTCACACAATTTTCACCTGTTGTCCAACCAATATTTGACGCTTCTCTTCCATCAAAGAATCCTTGAGCTAGACCTCCGAGGACTGGAATAGCACCAATGGCGGCACCAGTATAAGATTTAATAACGCCAGAGCCCACACCAGCAGAGCCACTGAGGGCTTCAGAGATATTGCCATCAGCAACGCCGTAATGAGATTCTCGTACTGCACAGGCTAGAGTCCACTTAGCAAGCTCGGAATTATCCTTGATTGCTGGATTACCGTTATTAACGTTTTCATCAATGTTTTCTAGGTCAAAGTTCTCAGCTCCGACGCGATCAAACACTTCGTCTGGTGGTGTTTTAATCGTAGAGTAGTCGGTAGTTATGTAGTTATTGCAAAAGGCATCCATTGCGAGAGGTTCATCAAATGCCCTTCCAGATGGACAGTTGTTGTTTAGTGAGGTTTTAATCTGATGCTCGCCTTCTGCGGCAGCGGTTGGTAAGAGCTGAAAGATGGAAGAACCAACTACGCTATTGATTTTTGAAAAAGTCATAATTGGCGAGCCAATGGTGGTGGCAATAGGAATAATTGAATTCATAATACTACCCATGAAGGTATATGGCGACGAGGGGTCAAGGGGGCTTTTTGTTTGCCTAATATACCTAGCTTCAGAAGCTATGACATTCTGCTTTTCATGATATGCGGCGACTAAGGCCTTCTTGGTGGCAGGAAGGCCAGAACTCACTCGTTGTTGCATTCCTGTATACATATTGAAGCCGCTATTGATCGCATACCCAGCATCCTCGCCTACCATATTACTGACAAGGCTTTTACCAACTGTTCTAGCAATCATCGGTGCAACCATTGAGATGATTACGCCGACCGAGGCAACTACAGCGATCATAAGTGCTTTTTTCATTAACATCTTTCCAATTTGGCCGACAATCAATGAGATACCGAAACTTGGTATAGCTGCTGCGATTTCTGCGATATCCGCAAAAATACCTAAGACATTTCCAGTCATTTGTAGGGCAATACAACCTTTATAGGTGTTTAAACTGCCAGCAGCTTGACCTAGCATAGTACCAAGAGTCATTGGTACTTGATTCATGTCGCTAGATTGAATTTCGTCACTGTGAAAAATTGCTTGTTGCATTGCAGTCTCGGAATTAAATTTCCGTGCAATCGGGTCGGATGAATTGACCGTTACCTGCCCATCACTAAAAAATTGACTAATTGCGGTACTTCTCATGGCAGAACTAGATTCCTTACCAGGAATAATATTACCAGCCATGTCCCTTGTTGGACCATCGGTATTGAGTCCTTTATTATAAAAATGCAGCTCATTTGTACCATCACCAGCCTTAGTTTTATGCACCGCCTCAGTGTAGCCCGTGACATAGTTCAAGACTCTTGCGCGCATCAAAGCGCCTACGGTTTGAGAAATCGTATTAATTACTTTTAATACTGTACAAGCATAGCCCAGAGTAGTTGTAACAGCAGAAGCACTACCGATAGAGGCGGCTGCTTTTTTAGCACGAGTCTTGAGAGAACTTTCGACCTCTGGCACATCCATCCCCTTAGTAAGTGCACTAGAACCATCGTCAGCTGGAGTGGGACTTGGCTCCTCTGCGCCTACGTCTGAATCGTCAACATCAACACTCCCCTTAGAGTCTTCAGCCTCCTCTTTTAGTCCATCTTTTTCAGCATTTTGCTTTATCTCTTCATCTGTAGCGTCTTCTTTTGTGTTAGCTTGGCGATTGCGACCGCCATTATTTAGCATAGTATCTACCTTATCAGCGATTGAGTCAAACCAACCAGCAACATGCCCTTTCAGGGTACGCGTAGATCTTTCTTCAGCCTTGAAAAAAGTATCACTAGTATCTAGGGCCTGTTTAAAGCCCATTTTATTTTTTGAGTCAACTTCAACATTGGTAGTAACAGGAGTAGAGACACCGTCAGCGTCAACTTTATTTGTGGTTATTTCGAGAGAATCAGGGATCCTGGAGGCATCTTCCTGATAAGCGGCAACAGCCATTGGTTTGCCATCTGGTCCATCATTGTAGACTAAAAGATTAAGGGGCTTGCCGTCGGTACCAGTAGTCTCAACATAGCTAATCCCATTACTGGCGAGCTTCTTTGACATTGAACTTGATATTTTGAACTTGTCTTTACCACTAAAAAATCCTTTGGTGGTAATTTTGGAATTCAATCCGCCTCGGATCATCCTTGGAAAAAGAAAAGAAGAGCGACTATTCATACTGTCACGAAGAATATTAAATTGCTCTAGACCGTTAGCAACCAACGCGAATGAGGATAGACTGGTTGCTCCCGAAAAAGCAAGCATCATCACAATTAGAACTCCTAGGATTCCGCCGAGAGGAGCATACTTTTTAGCCTGACTCAGCTTGGCTTTCTTGTCTTTTTTATCATCCTTTTTATAAAACGACTCATTGTCTAGTTGATCCGTTTGATTTTCCGCAATTCTAGCATCTTGAGAGTTATTCGAATTATTAAGTGCGGCGTTTTCGATTTCTCGTGCAGATGTTTGGGCTGACTTTTGATCTGCTATTTTTTTTGCCTGATTGTTCCCCCATGCACTATCGCTGTTTTCTTGCTGAGTATCAGGTTTTTGGTTTTGGCTTACAGAAAATGACTGGTTACCGAAACTATTTTCATCAGGTCGACCAATATTCTCTGCCATATTGCTTATGATTATACTATATTTTTTTAAAAAGCTAAACAGAATGAAACTCAGATTTTAAACATGACGAATTTTTCGACGTATGGTTTCAATAAGATAGGTTTTTAAATAATATTGTTTTTTATCTAAGATAAGATCATGGGCTGGAAGGTATTTTAATTCGGATACACCAAAGCCACGTTTAAAGACGGAAACACCATAAAAGCGATGTTTAGTATCTTCTTCATCAACGATTCCCCAGAAGTTATAACGAGTAATGCCGCGTTTTCTCGCGTCGCGCATGGCCTGTATATGAAGAAGCGGGGCGCCAGAATACTTTGTCCCGAGTTCTGAAGAGACTCCGTAATGGTATGAGGCCTCATTGCCGTAAAAAATCATGAAATTTTCTGCCAAAATTTCACCGTCCTTCTTAGCAATATAGAGGACAGCCTCTTTGCCTTTTGCAAAGGCTGCGAACTGTTTAGTGAGAAATTCTTCGGAAAAGGCATAGAAAGAATGACGTTTGGCGGTCTGAAGTTCAATCTGATAAAACTCCTTAATTGCTTCGGGGTTAGTGGAAGCTTCGATTGTTATTTGATTCTTTTCCGCTTTTCTTAAGGCCCGACGAAGACGTTGTCGCATATTTGCCATGATTTCTTCTTCGTTTTTATGTAGATCTAGAACCCCAGCATATTCAACAGATAAATACATTGGAGCTTTCCTAAAATTATGCTCCTTAAAAATCTGAGCGGATTCCTGATTGCATTCTAGTTGTGGACGCACCCGGACAAAGACACATTGTAGGTTCTTTGCAACGTTTTTCATATCTTCAAAAACCCGTTTCACTAGACTCTGATCTTGCCAGTCGAGAATAGGACCGCCGGCGATAGCTAGGTGACGACCCCTTTTCGCTGGCTCAACTTCACCAGCATAGGCAGCGACAATCTTCCCGTCACGTCTAAAGGTGCGTCGGACAATTTGATGATTAATACTCTGATAAAATTCGTAAAAATCCCATGATTGTAAAAAGTTTGCCTCTTTGAAGCTGGTGATAAAAGCATCCCATTCTTTTTTGGAAGTACATTCTTCGACGGTGACTTTTGATTTAGTTGTTTCTTTCATGTTTTTCCTTTTATAAATGACGTCGTTTTTTACGGATGGTCTCAATTAGACGATTAAATTGATAGCGTAATGGACTCACTGAAATATCTTGAGCCGCAACATAGGTGAAGCGGTGCTCGGAGAATCCAGTCTTAAAGGTAGTAACTCCAGCGTAGCGGTGCTTTGTTTGTCCTTCCGGAGCAATTCCCCAAAGGTTATAACGCTTGATTCCCCGTTTTTTAAGATCACGCATAATTTGCCACTGCAGTGCATAAGCTCCTGGCAATTTGCGATTAAGTGGTGTACTAGCCGCCTCGTAGTATTCCGCCTCTATCCCGTCAATTAGGATAAGACCATAGGCAATTGGCTCATGAGTTTCGTCATATGCAACGTATAATCTGAGGTCTTCTGCGAAGCTATCTTTTAGTGCTTGCAACTCTTTTTTGGTGGGTGGAATAAAGTTTTGACGTTTTGCGGTGTCTAACTGAACCTGATGAAATTCCTCCAGGATACCAGCATCATCAGAGCGATCCTCTACAGTGATTTTTAGCTTTTCAGCACGGCGCACCTCGTAGCGGGTCTGTCGTCGGAAGGTGGCTAGGAGATCTTCTTCGGTTTTTGTTAAGTCGATCATGACGGTATGTTCTGCACCTAGATGGAACGAAGCTTCAATTGAACCTAGTTGCTTTAGAATAAAGCGATTTTCTTCGGAATCAGCAAGGGCTGGACGAAAACGGATGAAGGCGCATTTATATTGCTTGGCAATTTGGAAAATTTCTTGAAAAACAAGAGCGACAACGACAGGATCTCGCCAATCAAGCAGGGGTCCATTAGGGATTTCTAGGAATCGACCACGTTTGGCGTCCTTAATAACCATAAGTACTTTGACATGACCATAGAACTCACAGAGAAGTACTCGGCGGCCTAGAAATTCGTTATACTTTTGCCAGCGAGGAGATTGCAGAAAGTTTGCAAGATCATAATCCCGAATCTGGTTATTCCAATCCCGTTGCGATAGCTTGACTAAGCTCTTTGTAGCTTTTTGCCCTTTTATTAAAGCCACAGAATGTTTTTTGAGAAGCTCTGGCTGTCCTTGTTGATTGACTTTTACTTCAACTAGCTGTGGAGCAATGATCTGCCAGGCTCTTTTCAGCTGCAAAAATGAATAATTCGTTGGAAAATTAATTAGATGTTTGGCTACCAACGTAGCAACAGGGCAGTCATTTTCATTGAAATCTGATTTTTTAAAGTAGCGCTTAGGTGCCACTGGCGAGTCGTACCAAACTTCGTCAAAGAAAAA
>CAUSFJ010000022.1:0-6854 GCA_963531135.1 uncultured Candidatus Saccharibacteria bacterium
TTCAGAATTGGCTTAGCGATAAAATATACAGCTACGGAAAAACATAAATCCTGAGAAAGGACAACAATGTTCGAATAGACGTCTACATTACACATGTCAACAATATTGAGGCCATGAATCGTAATCGCAAGCACTACTGGCTTCAATCTGGCGCCATGGCAGGTCTGACATTCACGTACACGCATAAAACGTTCGATATCTTTACGCATAAAATCGGAGTCAGTTTCACGATGACGACGTTCAAGAGTCGGGATCACACCTTCATAAACTGATTCGTAGGTTGCACCTTCTTGCCATTTACCAGAGCCGGAAATCTTGATTTGATATTTCTCTTCACCAGTACCATAGAGAATCAGATGTCTTTCGGCATCAGTGAGTTCGCCGATTGGAGTGTGGACAGAAAAGCCATGGCGATTGGCAACGGCGGTAAGACGCTTAAGCCACCATGAGTCACTCTGAACGCGATTAAACGGACGAATACCCCCTTCGGCAATAGTGAGATTATTATTGAAGACTAGGTTAGGATCAATTTCCATGCGAGTACCAAGACCAGTACAGGTAGGACAGGCACCTTGAGGGGCGTTAAAAGAAAAGAGCCTAGGTTCAAGTTCAGGAATTAGCTCATCTGGGTGAACTGGACAGGCATAGCGCTGTGAATAGGTGAATACTTCTGTGTTTTGAGCACCCAAGGTTTTTCCCTCGATAGTGGAGCTATTATCATTGATCTTAAGCAACTGAATAATCCCCTGACCAAGCTCGAGTGCCTGCTCGATGGAGCTTGAGATACGAGAATAAAGTTCAGTATTTAAAATAAAGCGATCTACTACTAATTCAATATCGTGACGTTCTTGCTTTTCGAGTTCTGGAAATTCATCAAGAGCATAAACAATACCATCAACACGGACGCGCGAAAAGCCTTTCTGGAGGTATTGCTCAGAAATATGCTGAAATTCACCTTTTTTCTGCTGTACTAGCGGAGCTAAAAGCATAAGCTTAGAGCCGAGAGGTAATTTCATTACTTCGTTAACAATATCTTCGACTGAACGACGAGAGACCTCGCGATGGCAGATTGGACAATGGGGGACGCCAACACGCGCAAAAAGCAGACGGAGATAATCATAAACTTCGGTAACAGTAGCAACAGTGGAGCGAGGATTTCTTGAGGTAGATTTTTGGTCAATTGAAATAGCAGGAGAAAGGCCGGTGATGGTATCAAAATCTGGTTTATCCATCACACCGAGGAACATCCTGGCATAGGAGGAAAGGGACTCAACATAGCGACGCTGTCCTTCGGCATAAATAGTGTCAAAAGCAAGACTGGATTTCCCAGAACCAGAAAGACCAGTGATAACGACCAGTTTATCGCGTGGGATATCCAAATCAATATTCTTCAAGTTGTGTTGTCTGGCACCGCGAACCTTAATACAGTTCTCAGTCGATCCGCCCTGCAATTCTATTCCCCCTTTGGATAATAATCCATTACTCTCTTCGTTCATTAATTCCCCTTTCTAAAATTAGCCTCTCTCAAAGTTTTTCTTGAAGTTGTTTTTTCAAAGTTAATATCTCAAAGTTGGTATATTCTATCATATTTTGACCCAAAAAGCCAGCGGGGGCTATTCTGATTTTGTCCATAAAAATTTCAAATTGATATAATAGCTATATGAATTCACGTTTTGATCCAGACCAGGCAGCATATTATAAGTCTGGGATGAAAAAATCTGTTTGGCCTGATTCTTCGGATATCCAAAAGGATGAGCCGAGTTTCTTCTTTTATGACCTCGAGACATCTGGGATTAGCCCACGTGAAGATCGCATCATGCAATTTGCGGGTCAGCGAACCAACCTTGAGCTAGAGCCGCTTGGGGAACCGATGAATATTTTAATTAAGTTAAATAATGACACATTGCCAAGTCCAGAAGCGATTATGGTGACGCATATTTTACCACAAGAGACGGTCAAAAACGGGATGACTGAGGCAGAATTTTGCCGTATTGCGATGAATGAAATTTTTACACCAGAAACTACTGCTTGTGGTTATAATTCTGTGCGTTTTGACGATGAGCATATGCGCTTTCTGTGGTGGCGAAATTTTTATGATCCATACGAATGGCAGTGGAAGGATGGCCGGAGCCGCTGGGACCTATTAGATGTCGTACGAATGGTGCGAGCACTGAGGCCGGATGGTATAACTTGGCCAGTCATGGTTGACAAAGAATCTGATAAAGTGAAGCCAACCAATAAATTAGAGCTTTTGACAAAATTAAATAAAATTGATCATTTTAAGGCGCATGATGCCCTGTCTGACGTTGAGGCGTTAATCGCACTTGCCAAATTACTACGAAAAAAGCAGCCGCAAATTTTTGATTACCTATTAAAAATGCGAAGTAAAAAAGAGGTGTTAAAACTAGTAAATCTGAATAATCCTCAGCCTTTTGTTTATACTTCTGGCCGCTATAAATCTGATTATTTAAATACCACTGTGGCTTTTCCGATTGCGCCAAGTAAAAATGGGAATCTAATCGTATTCAATCTGCGATATAACCTTGAGGAACTGCTTTGTGAGGAGAAAAATTTTAAGCCAGAAAAAAAGGTGAGCCGACAAGGTAAGGAATATATGACCTGGTTTGACTTTGGCGAGGCGGTGAAAGAGTTTTGTCCAAACAAATGCCCGGCCGTGGCACCAATCTCGGTTCTTGATGTAGTGTCAGAGGAAGATTCAACAGATGAATTTGCGCCACACAGGGCAGGGACTTCTGGTTGGGAAAAAATTCAATTATCACCAGAAATGATCGAAAAGAATTTGCAGATTCTTTTAAAGTATCCTGATTTTATCGAAAGAATGCGTGGAGTTTACGAAAAGAAAGCAGACTATCCGAAAAGTGAAGAGGTGGAAGCAAGTTTATATGATGGATTCTTGCCTGAAGCGGATCGCAGGATTTGCCAAAAAATTCAAAGGGCGGATGCCGGAGAACTCGGTGATTTTACGCCTAATTTCGCCGACGATAGATTGCCGGATTTGTTTTTACATTTTAAGGGGCGTAATTTTCCGCAGAGTTTAACAGAGGACGAATACTTAAAATGGGAGTCAGATCGAAAGGCAAGAATTAAAAAGCAGAGCGGTAGATTCTTTGCCTCTCTCACAACCTTAAAGCAACGAGGCGAGGCCGGCGAAACAACTTTTGACGGCAGAGAAATTGATTTAAAGATTTTAGAAAAACTAGCTGAATGGTATAAAAAGTGTAGCGAATAGCGAGGTATTTCAGAAAGAAAATAGCCCCACGACTGTGGGGCTTGAAACAGGAGGGATAAAAGTCAAACCAAAAAACTGGTTGCGTCTTTATTGGTATGAAATTTTACCCCTCTCACTTCTATCTTCTATGTCTTCGGAGCCAGTTTCTTATAATGGTAGGACCGAAGACAAGTTCACCTCTTCTATTTCGCCAGAAGGTTAGATAACCATTCTGATATAGGGTATTGAGTACACTCTCCACCCATTCAGAAACACCGACTACTACTGCGAAGTACATCGCTAAGCAAAGCGCACTTCTTAGTAGCACCCAGATGACGTAAAAGGCTGTAACTACCCAACCATACGCCATCATGGTTGGCTCCCTGAATCTATCCCACTGCCTCATGTCGTATAATACGACAGAAAGCAAAACCGCCGCGGTTACGGCAATTACGATGATGAGGCACCAAGCTCCATCAAAACGAGTACTGACAACCAGGGTGCCGTCTTTTTTCCTTCCTTCCACTTTCGGAAGTATGAGCCCTAATAAAATAGAGCTTACTAAAAAAGAAAAAACCAAAAATAAATAAAATTTCATAACCCCTCCTTTTAAGGTACGATTTTCCGCTTTATGCGGATTATAGTGACTGTTTTATTATATAATACTATTGCTTATTTGTCAATATAAGGAGGGGTAATATATGGCTAGTTTAGCGCTGTAGTTTTTTAAAGACTTAGGCGCCGATACTATTGATTTCAGATTGAAGTTTGCGATACTTAACGTAAATCTGATTATACTCAGTAGAAAGTTTCTTGTAGACCTCGGAGACTTCAATAGGAAGAACTAGGAATTTGAGTGGGGAGTTTTTGCTGCCACAGATTTCACGTTCACTACCATAGGCGAGTGGACTTGGAATATCAATTTCACGGACACCACCGAAACGCATGCCCTTGATCCCCTCAGACCAGCCGGCGATCAAGCTATTTGGATTGGTGACTGCAAGTGGCTCTTTGAGACTCTTTGGATTCTTGGCATCGTCAAAGGAGGAATCAAAAACAGATTCATTGGCACACCAACCAACATAGTAAGCATAATATGAAGTGGTTTTATCGGTGATTTCAGCACCCGTGCCATTTTTAAGATCAAAAGTCTTAAGGCCGGCATCCTCAACAGAGGTACCATTATAGGCTTTAATCTTATTGCGGAAAGAGGCAAGTGTGTCAAAATATTGCTTCGACATTTTATCAGAAGCAGATTTTAGCTCGTCTTGTTTAGCAGAGAGTTCTTTAGTAACTACCGCCAGTTCTTCTTTTTTGGTGGAAGAAGTCTGCCTATTCTTTTCACCATTGAGTACGATCAAAGCATAAATTGCGATAGTAGAAGACAGGAGCAGAACGGCAATTACCCCAATTACAATACGCTGACCTAAACTGGTCTTTAATTCTTTTTCTTGCATAAACCTCCTTTAGTTTTTCTCGGTATTTGTATTAGATAATCTCAGCACCGAGCGCTGTAATATTTTGTTCAATTTGTTTCATTATAGCAGAGATTTCATCTGCACTCATAGTTTTTACCGTACTGGCAAAGCTAAGATGGAAGCTACAATTTCGGGTAGTGTCATTTTCTGATGGTCGATAGATGGAAACTGGCTCCAAGGTATGGATCAGAGAATCTTGAGCGAGAGCACGCGTGATTTCCTGCTCAAGTGTAGCATAAGAGACGGTGTCTGAAGTCTTAACAGTGAGATCACGCGAGACGGATGGGAAGCGACTGATCTTTTGTGCGCCACGCAAGATTCGAGGAGTATTAAGTAGTGGCTCAAGATTTAGCTCAAGGGCAGAAACTTCTTTTAGCTTCAGTTTTTTAAGTACAGAATGTTTAACCTCACCAAGACAACCAATAACTTCTTGGCCGAGCTGAATACGGACCGAATGAAGTGGCTCAAAATATGGGTATTGCTGCTCCTGATATCCGACAAACTTAAAATCAAGACCGAGACGAGCGCCAAGGGCGAGACAGAGCTCTTTGATTCGATAGAAATCACCCTCAAGACAGATTGAGAGATGCGATTCAAGCTTTGGGGTCTGGTCCGCAAAAAAGCCAAAGGAGCGCTTGGCGACTTGGTTCATTTCATAGAGAATAAAATCCTTATATCCAGCTTTTTGATTCTCATAGACCTTCTCGAGTAGGCTTGGAGTTATGGACTGTCTAAAACATTGGAGCTCTGGAGAGATAGAATTACTAATCTCGTAACTATCAGCGATATCTTCACCTACTTTTTGCTGAAGATTTTGCGAAACGAAGCTATAGGTGAGGAGTTCATTGGCACCCTGTTGATCTGAAAGGATGTTGCGAATTTCACTCTTGAGAGCAAAAAGCTGATTTTTTGGGCTACCTTTGAAAGAGCGGAGCGGAAGGGTTTGCGGAATATTATCAAAACCATTGAGGCGGCCAACCTCCTCGTAGAGATCCTCTTTAATATGGATGTCGGTACGCCATAGCGGGGTAGTAACATTTAAAAACTGATTATCTGGGAGGATGTCCACCATGAAACCGACACTTGCGAGCGTTTGTTTAACTTGCTCTAATGTAAAATTGGAGCCCAGTGTTTGATTAAGGTCGCTTAGGTCAAGTTTAATGGTTTGCTGAGCAGGACTTTGGGTAAGACAGTCAGCAAAAATGAGATTAGAAGTATCTTTAATACCAAGTTTTTCTAGGCAGGATTTTAACGCTGGCACTGTGCCAAAAACTGGTTGGCCTTTAGTGAAACGCGTAATAGCCTCAGAGAAGATACCGTGAGCCATTTGGGTTTTACGTAGATTATAGAGACTGAAAGTGGCAGATTCGATAAGGATTCGTTTTGTACTTGCATCAATTTCAGTATTTTTACCACCCATGGCACCAGCTAGGGCAACTGGGATATCATTGGAGGTAATCACAATGTCGTTTGTATTAAGTTCGATTTCAGTATCATCAATTAAAGTGATTTTTTAACCTTCCCTGGCAGCACTTACAATGATTTTTGGAGAATCGGTATCACCGATGGATATAAATTTATCATAGTCAAAAGCATGTAGAGGCTGACCAGTCTCAAGCATGGTAAGGTTGGTGGCATCGACAATCGGTGAAACAGGTCGCATGCCAGATTTATAAAGCAGAACGCCGTCTTGAGTGAGGGTGCGCTCAAAATCAATAGAATCTTGATCAAAGTTAAGCTGGGTTTGATCGACAATAACACAGGAATAGCGAGGACATAATAGTTGATCCTGGATTTCAATAACTGGACTCTTGATACCTGAGGTGTTATTAGAATTGCTACGGATAAATTCTGATTGTGTAGATAGGTCACCCTCAAAGATTGCAGGATTTTTGAATGGCTGACCTAGGATACCAGCAACTTCGCGAGCAAAACCGATTAACCCAAAAGTATCTGGACGATGAGTGAGAGATTTATTTTCAATATCGATAATCAGATCGTCGAGATCTAGGGCTTCAACAATTGGAGTGCCGGACTGTGCCAAGTCAGATGGAAGCTCAGCGATATATTTATGATCAGTGCCAAATCCGAGCTCATCAGCGCCAGCAATCATACCATAGCTTTCATAGCCACGAAGTTTACGGACA
>CAUSFJ010000023.1:0-6848 GCA_963531135.1 uncultured Candidatus Saccharibacteria bacterium
TGGATGTGAAAGACCTAAAAGGTGCCGAGGTTTATGTTCTGGGAGTTCCTCATTGCACCAACGAAGGATTTCAGAGAGGTCTTCTTTAAGAAATGCACCACCGAGTCCATAGCCATCAAAAGGCATGGCCCCAAGTTTTTTAGCAGTACTACGCCTAAGATCTTCCCAGCGACCACCCTGTAGCACTCCGTAAAGACTTTGGCGATAACCAAGGGAGTCCCGTAATTTAAAGTGTTCATCGAGACTACGCTGAGCCCAGCGTTCGGTACGGGCTAAGGCTTCGACATTGTAATCGTAATCGTCGGCTAAGGAAGTGAGTTCATCAAAGGCCATATGAATGTCGGCGCCTATTCTACACTGAATTTGCATGGATTCTTCGGGGCCAATAAAATCAGGTTGACCATCAAATGGATCGGTAAAATGAACTCCGTCCTCGGTGACATGAGCAAGACGTTCTTTGTGGGCTGTATTGGTTACACCACGCTCTTTGTCCATAGAGACTACTTTGCCTAGTCCAGAGCCAAGTGACATGACTTGAAAACCACCGGAATCGGTGAGAGTGGGGCCAGACCAGCCCGACCAATTTGATAAACCTTTTTGTTTGGCTATTTCGAAAGAGGTGCGGCGGAGATGATAACCATTACTAAGCATTGCTTGTGCACCAATTGCTACGAGGTCTTCTGGTTTTAAGAATCGTACGTAGCCTTGGGTACCAACGGTCATAAAGGCTGGGGTTTTTATTTCTCCGTGTGGAGTTTTGATTGTGCCGGCTCGTCCAAGGGCGCCAGGAATTTTATGGTCAATCTGGAAGCTAAACATTATTCAAACTTTCAGTTAAGATTTTGTTGTTATTTGGACTTCTTTGGTTTTTGCTCCTCATCTTTTAAAAATGGACGAACTTTGGCAACAATGAGAAGTTCGATTGGTGACAGAATCAATTCGAGACCTAGGCCGAGGAGATAGGCGAAGAGTGCCTGATTAAGAAAATCATTGAATGGAAGAACACCAAGGAAGGCAATGGTTTCAAAGACAAGACTGTCGAGAAAATGAGCAACGATTGATGATCCAAGTGCACGCACAAGGAAGAGTTTTGAGCCGGTTTTCTTCTTAATTTTCTCGAAAATAAAATTGTTAGAAAATTGCGAGAAAAGGTAGGCGGTCAGTGAGCCAATGATGATGCGTGGAGCAAAACCAAGGACATTTACAATGGAGTTTTGCATCTCTTCAGTACCAGCAAAGGGAGGGAGAACGCAGACAGCCCAGAAGACGAGGGCGGCAAGAATATTTAGAAGGAGGCTGGAGAAAATGACGGACTTAGCTACCTTTTTTCCGTAGAACTCAATGATAATATCACCAAGAATATATGAGATAGGAAAACAAAGAATCCCCCCATCAACGGCAATTCCGAACATATTCCAAAGCTTGGTGGCAGCTAAGTTTGAAATTAGCAGAATACCTGCGGAGATTGCCGTGAGGTAGATGAGAGTAGTTTGTCTAACGTTTGTGGTTGACGCAGTGGATTTAGAATTCGACATTGATTACTTCGCCAAGTTTATTTTGAATAGTACCGTGAACATTTTTAAGTTCTAGAGCAGCACAGTCGTTTCCTGCGTAGTCCTTTTTAGTGGACTCATATGCGGCTTGGTTTAATGCTTCGTCTTCAACAGGATAAGCTTCGGCAGTTATGCGGAGAGCACCTAGGGTGTCGTGTTTTGCATAAATTTCAACCTTTGGATTGTTCATAATCTGATCAAAAACTTTTTTATTATTTTTAGTACCAATGTAGAATTTGCCATCAAGGATGCCGGCTGCGTCAAAAGGACGAACATGTGGCTGATCTCCTTCAGTGGTGGCGATCATAAAAATTCCTTCAAGAAATGGTAATACTTGTTCCATAATATACTCCTTAAATTAGTTCTCAATAATTATGTCATAGACGGATTAAATAGTCTATGAATTTAATCGTCCATTACTTTTTTAATCGCGGCATATTCGTCAATAATAACTTTGATACAGCCGGCAATCGGAATAGCAATTAGACAGCCAATAAGACCAAAAGCATACATACCGATAATGATGGAAATCAGAATTATAACTGGAGGTAAGCCAAGACCTTTACCTTGGACTCGAGGGGCTATAATGTTGTTTTCAATTTGTTGATAGATGAGATAAAAGAGGAAGAAGCTGAAGGCTGCCCATGGGGAGTTGACGAAAAGGAGAACGGTATTGATGATACAGGCGATGACTGGTCCAAACATAGGGATGAGATAGAAGAGGAAGGAGATGAGTCCTAGAGGAATAGCGATACCGCCTGGAACGCTAAAAATTAAGCAAAGAATAAAGACACTAATGGCGGTAATAGTGCCGTCTAGAAGTGCAATCAAAACTTGTGCGGAGACGTATTTGGCAACTACGGTACTTAGTTTAGAGGTGACGCGATGCCAGACGCGAGTGGCTTGTGCGTTGCGAGAAGATGAGATAGTGCGCCAAAAATTTTCTACTAAGGTTGGGCCTTCGAGCATGAAAAGGATGGTGAGAACGATGGTGAGAATGATGTTTGTGAGAATGGTGCCGATAGTACCGACACTACTAATTGCAATACCACTGAGATTATTGAGTAAAGTATTGGAAAAATTACGTAAAGCCACAAGAAGTTGTGCTTGTAGATCAGGAATACCAAAATATTCACCTATGCGATCTAGATTGAATTCGCCAATTACGGTAGAGATTTTTTGAGGAGCAGAGGCGAGAAAAATTGAAACTTGAGAGACAATCATTGGCCCAACGACGGCTACAATTGTTGAGAAGCCAAGAACGACGACGAGGACAGCAATAATGGCAGTGAGTCTAGGGCGTTCCTTTCTTTTATCTATTTTGTCAATTAGCTTGGCAAGTGGGCGTAGAGCTAATGCTAAAAAGGCGGAAATAAAAATAATAATTAAACCACTAGCAGCTTTGAAAATTAAATAACCAAGGCCTGCAAAAGCAATAATAACGAACCAAAAGCGAATAAAAGTTTTGGTATCGACCTCAATTGTGCGTGACATGTACCTCCTCTGTTTTTATTTAGTATAGCTGAGTTTTTAAGAAAAAGAAATAAGCTATTTTAAGTATTGCCAAATTGGCTGGCCAGCTTGGTCTTTAATGACAAAACCAGCATGTTCAATTTCTTCACGAAGCTGATCGGCAGTTCGAAAATCTTTTTGCTGCCGGGTCTTCTGACGTGTGTGAATGAGACTAACTATGGTCTCATCGGGGAAATGTTGTTCTGTGAGTAATCCAATACCAAATAGATTATCAACTAGAGCCCAATCATCCAGAGTGAGCTGATTCTGATCGATATATGAAAAAGCCTCAGCGGAATTAAGGTTATTGTCTACAAATGAGATGATCGCTTGTGAATTTTTGGTCTGTGGTGTGGAATTTTTGTTCTGTAAATCATTTATGAATTCTGTAAGAACTGTTGGATTATTAAAATTAAGATCTGGATTGCTAGATTGTAATAATTCAGCAATTTGGTTTTTCCATTTGAGACGACGGATTCTAGAAGATTCAAGATCTAAAAGAGTAAAGTTGCGTTCGGATTGATAATGGCCTTGGAGGATCCACATTTTAAAGTCGAGTGGCGAAAATCCATGCTCCTTAAGATCATGAATAGTATAGGCATTGCCAAGAGACTTGCTGAATTTTTGGCCTTCACTGGTAATAAAATTACAGTGGAGCCAAAAACGAGCCATAGGTAAATCGAAAGCGGCTTCGGATTGGGCGATCTCATTTGTATGATGAATAGGGATATGGTCGATTCCACCAGTATGAATATCAATTGTTTCGCCTAGTTCGGTGTGAGAAATAGTAGAACACTCGAGATGCCAACCTGGATAGCCTGGACGACCTTGAAAATCCCATTGCATGGCATGATCTTCCCCATCTTTGATAAATTTCCAAATGGCAAAATCAGAAACATTACGTTTTTCAGGGTTAAATTCCACACGAGCGCCTGCTTTAAGATTGCTCAAGTCTAATTTAGCAAAATCGGCATAAGTGGAAAATTTACTGGTATCAAAATAGATACCATCAGAGGTTTCGTAAGTTAATCCTTTATCAATCAGAGTTTGGACGAGAGCTAGCCCCTGCTTAATATAGTCGGTAGCGCGAGCAATTTTTGTTGGTTTAATTAAATTAAGTGCGTAAAAGTCATCAAAGAAAGCCTGAGTATAGAAATCGGCAATTTCCCAAACTGTTTTGTTTTCTCTTTTTGCGCCTTTTTCCATTTTGTCATCCCCCTCGTCACCGTCGGAAGTGAGGTGACCAACATCGGTAATATTCATGACACGGTTTGGAGTCCAGCCGTGAGTTTTAATGAGACGCACTAGGAGATCCCAGTAAATGTAGGCGGCAAAGTTACCAATATGGGCGAAGCTGTAAACGGTTGGACCGCAGGTGTAGATTTTGACATTTTGTTTATCTTGCGGGATGAATTCTTGAATTTTCTTAGTTGGAGTATTGTATAGATACATTTTAGAAGCTTCCAATAAAAGTTGTTTCTTCTGTAGTAGATTCCTGTTCATAGGTTTCAATTAACTTATAACTACAAGTGACGAGCTCGCGGAGAGTGTCTTGATAGTTTGTGTCATAAATGAGAAAGCCAGCAGCATAAGGATGACAACCGCCACAAAAAAAGCCGGCAATTTTGTCAGAAATGGGGAGAGATGAACGAATTTTACCAGTCAACTTGCCGTCGGGATAGGTTTTGATAGCAACTGCCACCTTAACGCCTTCGACCATTTTCATTTCTTCGAGAATCAAGACATTAGGATTATATTCGTCTGAATATTCCTGAATTTCTTCCCATGGAATATGAATTGTAGAAAGTTGACCGTCAAGTGAATAATCGATACGTTGAATTAGTTCTGCTTTATAGGCAAGAATGCGCTGAGACTTCTTCATGAATTCCTTGCGATTTTCCTCGAGCTCGCTAATATTAGCACCAAGATCTTGCAGGCTAGCGGCTAGACGAAAAGTATCGCCAGAAACTCCAGCGGAGGTGAGCCCCAGTGTGTCGGAAAGTAGGCCTTGGAAGATATATTCGGCAGCCGCCTTATTGATTTCTAGCCCTGTTTGTTGTGCTATGTTATAGATTACATTGGTGCAAGAAGGAAGATGTTCGATAATTGATTGATGCGGAAAATCGAGGTCATCAGGAGTCTCGTGATGGTCAATGACAAAAATGGGTTTAGTGTAGAGAAGATTCTTGATCGTAAGGTCATCAGTTAATTTACTGAGCAGAATTTGAGCGGCGGTGTCAACAATGATGTAGCCATCAGCTTGATAATCGATTTCGCTGGAAATTTTTGACCAGTCTTTATAGTAACGAAGGTATTTTGGAATATTTACTGGACAAAATTGAGATATTTGTTTGTCTTGAAGTAGGGCCTCAAGCGCCAAAGCGGAGCCTAAAGAGTCACCGTCAGGATTTTCTGCCTGGATAATGCAGATTTTTGACTTATCTGAAATAAACTTAGTAAAATTTTCGTACATTAGGTTAATTATAACAGACGAAGAGAGTTTTAGTTTTAGAATGAATCATCGATTTCACCTATTAGTTTGATACTATCGGCGGTAGGCAGGCTTTCAACTTCTTTTAGGCGACGTTCAATTTGGCGAGAGGTTGTGGCGGCGGCGTCAATTTTATTAGCAGATTCTTGAAGTTTTTTCTTGGTGGCTTCAAGGAGATCGCCAAATTTATTAAACTGAGTTTTAATGGCACCAAGGACCTGCCAGACTTCGCTACTACGTTTTTCAATGGCCACAGTACGGAAGCCCATGAGGAGCCCAGACAAGGTGACAGGGAGAGTGGACGGAGAAGTGATACTAATATTGTATTTTTGACGAATTTCGTCGGAAAGACCTGGGATGCGTAAAATTTCTGCATAAAGAGATTCCGTAGGTACAAACATCATGCCAAAGTCGGTAGTAAAAGGGGGCTCGATGTATTTTGTGGAGATTTTTTTGGCCTGTTCTTTAACGTCGGTAGCTAGGGCCTTTTGGAAGGTTATAATGTCGGCCTTATTGCCTTGGTCGTAGGCGGCGATGAGGCGAGAGTAATTCTCAACCGGAAATTTCGAGTCGATAGGAAGATAGGTTTCATGGTCTTCTTCCCTACCTGGCATTTTGACTGCAAATTCGACGCGATCGGCAGAGCCGGGTTTTGTGTTGATGTTTTCCTGGTATTGGTTGGGGCTTAAGATATCTGAAATAATACTGTTTAGTTGAACTTCGCCATAAATACCCCTCGTTTTTACGCCTTCCATGACTTTTTTAAGATCACCTACGCCGGTGGCAAGATTTTTCATCTCTCCAAGGCCCTTATATACACTAGTAAGTTGTTCGGAGATGGTCTTGAAACTTTCGTTGAAGCGTTTTTCGACGGAGGCTTGCAGTTTTTCATCGACTGTTAGGCGCATTTCTTCAAGCTTTTTGGCATTATCGGTTTGGAGATCTTTTACTCTTGAGTCAACTGTTTTTTGAATGGTCTGTAGATTGGTGGCAATTTCCTTACGATTCTCCCTAAATCCGTCATCAACACCTTTCGTGATTTTATCTACGGTGGTTTCAACACGAATCATGCGCTCATGAAGGTTCTTAGAAGCTTCAACGATTTGATCGGTATTTTTAGTCATGGTCTCAAGTAATTTAAGAAGATCTGATTGAGTACTGTTTGTTCGGTTTTTGATGATAATAAAAAGAATGACGACTAGAAGAATTAAAATCGCAAAGCCTAGAATGGCTAAAAAATTTTGATCCATAAATGTGAAACCTCCAAAATGATAGTAATGATTTGATTTTAG
>CAUSFJ010000024.1:0-6553 GCA_963531135.1 uncultured Candidatus Saccharibacteria bacterium
CTAGAGCACATTTAAAAGCTCTGGTCCGCATTTCTTTCATAAGGGGGTAAAAACTATGAAAAGAACACTTATATCTATTATGTTACTCGCGGCGGTATTTACCTCCGCATGTTCAGGTAGCAAGGTTACTGCAGAAGGCAGTAATCATAATATTAACGTTTCTGTCGAAAAAAGAAAAACCGACGACGGAAGCAAGAAGAAAACCAAGTTTTCTGACTACTTATCTGCAGTCAATGAATCTGCTGATAGATATGTCGCAGACTTTGACCTCAATCAGTTTTTGCTTGATACTGGCGCAATTGAGATCAAAAGGATAGAAGACGATACGAAAAACTACGCTTTTATAAACGCTTTATATCCAAACGGCGTTGTGGTTGATTTCGGATTCTCTACCTGTGATGTCGATACTAACTTTTATGGACGGCTCGAGTCCGTCTATATATTCGTTGCAAGCGATGGTTATAATATTGCTTTTTCGAGTGATAAACAAGTTGACGGCTTAAGGTCAGAATGGGCACATTATTTTACTACATACACCCCAAGTGAACTTACAAACGATCCAAAAGACGACGAGGACCCTAACTGGGGCAAGCAGTATGTTGTAAAACCGGGTAATATTTACTACATGGATATGCCTAATGGAGACAAGCACTTTCTCACAGTACCAGCGTACTTTGAAAAAGCCTTTAAGGCCTCCATTTTGCCATACATAAAGGTAAAAGACCCTTCATTTAGAGTTGATCCTTTTGAAGGTCAACTCGGCGGATCCACAGAGACATGATTAAGAAACCCTCGCAAGAGGGTTTTTTTATTTTTTAAAGTCCTTATGTTATAATCAAACCAAGATGGGTCCAGAAATAAATAATAGTTTTGTAAACACTAATAATAATCAGACAATGGAACGACTTGGTATTGTGCCGGGTAAAAAAGTAGTTAATCACGGACCAAACATAAAAATTATAGTATGTATTATTCTAGGAGTAGTTGCGGCATTAATAATTATAATCTCGTTACTATTGTCCAATTCTAGTAATAAGGCAGTAGGCTCAAAAAATAAAGAGGATCTCATTTCATTTCTAAAAATCTATCAATATGGTTCTAGTAACGTCAAGAAAGATGTAAATACTAATATTCCTGCCAAGTACACTTACGCCTATGAACTTTTTGCGAGTTCGGAGTCTGATCAAAATAAAATCTCATATGGAGAAAAACTGTATGAAGCATATCGAAAATATGATAATCAAAAGAGTTTTATTGACGTATTAAACGTATATAGGTCATTTATAGGTCTTGAAGGTAATACGAATAAATTGCGAGAATATTTTACTAAATCAGAGGACGAGGCGAGGACTTTTGTTTCTGCGCAAACCTCAATTCTTCAAGAAACAGAAGATGAATCCATTAAAGGACCAACCGAATTAATTAAAAAATATTTAGAGAAATACTTAGACTATCTAACCCTTCTCAAAAAAACAGGTTGTATTCAAGAATCAGGCATAGTATACGATTGTGAGGTTGCGGCTATTAACGATTATCAAGAACACGAACAGGTTTTTGATTTAAATAATGAACTACAGGGAATAAAAAGGCAGATTGATGGATATGATGAGCAAATAATTACCTCATTGAACATTCTATCAATAAACACATATAAAGTAAGGGTAAACAACGGGGAACTAAAGAAATGAGTAAAGTAAAACAAACTAAAATAAAAAGCAAACTTCCTGTAATTTTAGTTACATTAGTTATTATCTTTTCTATAGTTATCTCTAGTTTTATATCTATATTTCAGTCTAGTAGGAAAACATATGCGGAAGGTTTATCTCCAGCAGATACTCTTCTCCTTGGTGTAGTTAAGGAAGGCTTTAAGAAATGTATTAATAGCGGGATCCTTACGAAAAATGCAGTAAATAGTTCCGATAATTATAAAGAGGGCGACATCTTTATGAAATCTTCTTCCGCCTATAAGGATGACGGTACAGTATTATTGCCATTTAAATATGGTACAGCAAACACTGTTAAAGATGGCAATTTGTCTTGTAGGCAGTTATTCAATAGCTATTTTATGCACGCCGACCATAATAATGAGTTTCAAACCTATACCGGTCTTGGCGGCAAAGGTACGCCTCCATTTGAGAACGGTACAGTTGAAGAGAAAAATAAGTTTCTTGAAGCATTAGGTTATGTTGCGACTACAAAAAACGATTCGCGAATGGCCTGCGCTGCGTTAACTTATTCTGCGACCTCAGCTTCCACTAATATTAAAAGAACCACTAATAAGATTTGTATCAATACTGATGCTGATGGTAATATTGCGCCATCTGAAGGAAATAAAATCACCTATAAAGATGTAGTTGTTGATAATTCAAGTAGTGATGAATATGTTGGCATGACTTATGATAGTTCAAATAACAATATTAATGTTTCATTTATGCCAGCAACCGGATTTGAAGAAGCCCCCACTTCTATGTTTGGTCGGAATTGTAATCTTGAGATAACGAGCGTATATGGTAGTCAAAATTTAAATACTCTAATTGGTCAAAATGCTAGAAGCTTCTTCTCTTCATTCTTTAATACCGTTGAATCGAACAGGATTTTAAATGAAGGGAGAATTGGAGGATATGGATATGATAATTACGGCGGCACAAAGCCGTGTAGTGGCAGGATGAAGACACTTCCTGAAGCACTTGGAGTAACTACAATAGCTGCTAATGCTGACCTTTCTGATAAAACGGTATTGCGTCAGGGAACAGGAGACGGTACAAGACTTAATGATTCACTAGTAAAGAAATATGAATATAATGGAGCCCCAGACTACGATAAGATAATGCAATACTATGTTCCGGCCTACACAAACCCCTCTACCGGTATCACTCAGCGAGAAAAAGCATATAACTGGTATCATATTCTAACGAACAATTTCCAAGGCATCTCCGTAGACGAAAATACAAAATGTAGTACTCAGAAGCCAGAACGAGGAGCAACTTATCTTACGTACTTAAAAGATTCTGAAACAGAGCCTGGAAAACAGACACTACAATATTGCCCATTAGATGAGCCAACCTTAAACCTTAAAGCAGGTGAACAACTTATGGATAAAGCTCCAACTGGAAAAGTTAACGGCATTAATATGTTTAGTAGTGATATTTCACAGATGGACGTCAGAACTGCATTAAATTATCTAAATGCCATTGATCTACTTACTCTGTGTGCTGCCGATTCGAGCTTTCCGCTCTGTCAGGCTACTCCAATTGATTGTAAAGAAGACCCGAACAAAAAAGGCTGTAAGGAACTGGCCGGTGATAATGCTTCCGAGGAAGAAGATGGGGCAAAAGGTGAGATGTCAGTCTGTTTCCAAAACGCTGGTGCTCTCGGTTGGATGATCTGTCCTCTCATGTATACTCTTCGTGACGCTGCCCAAGGTATTTTTAATGAATTCGTCGAGCCTCTCATTCGTGTCGACAAGTCAATCGTCACTAATCTCGCACAAAATAATGATTCTTCCGCCATGTATAAAGCTTGGTCTCTGTTCCGTAATATGGCAAACATTATCTTTGTCATCGCCCTTCTCTTTGTGATCTTTTCCCAGGTTACTGGCTTTGGTATTGATAACTACGGTATTAAGCGTCTCTTGCCGAAATTAATTGTCACCGCTATTATCGTCAACTTCTCATATATAATTTGTGGTATCGTCGTCGACCTCTCTAATCTAATCGGTAACAGTGTGAAAGATATATTTGAGAACGCCGCAAGTGGGCTCACGGCCACTGCTGGAACTGGCAGTGATGGTCTGGGTGCTCTTGGAGTAACAACTTTTGCCGCCGCAGCTGTTACTAGTGTTGTAGCTCTTGTTACTGCTGGTGCAGCCCTTCATACCGCCTTTACTAGTGGGGGGGGTCTACTTGCCCTCATTCTTCCTGTCCTAGGTCTTGCTGCTTCTGCTTTTATGGCCGGCTTCTTCGCTCTACTTATGCTCGGTGCACGTCAGGCCATTATTATCATCATGATCGTAACCTCACCAATTGCCTTCGTCCTTTATGCTCTTCCAAATACAAACGCTCTTTTCAAGAAGTGGGTCTCCCTCTTCCGCGGATTGCTTCTTCTTTATCCAGTATACTGTTTCATGGTTGGCGGTGGTTTTATGGCCGCTAAACTGATCGTCAAGGATTCCACTGGTGTCTTTATTCAGCTAATCGCCGGATTTATCAGTATTGCTCCATATTTTGCTGTACCGTCCATGACCAGGAATGCTCTTAAGGGCTTCGACGCTGCAGTCAATGGTATCGCCAAACTCCAAAATCGTGTAAATGGCGGTATGCAATTTGCCGGCAAGAAGATCATGAACTCAGAAACCGTAAAGGCTTCTGCTGGCAACTATGAATTTGGTAAGCAAGCAAAATTCGCTAAGAAATATGATGGCTACACTCAGGAACAATTAGCGCAATTATACCCTGGTAAACGCAGGCGCCTCATGAACGCCTTAGGTACCATTGGTAAAGATGCTCAACAGGCTGCTACTATTGGTGCGGCAATGTCACAGTTTAAATTTAATACTAGTAATGAAGGTAAAGCTCGAGCTGGAGCTATGGCTATAACTGCCGAGGATGAAAACCAGGTTAAGGCGCACCAATCTGACCTTATCGACAAGAATATGTCATACGACGACGCGCTAAAAAATCTTATAAAAATGCAGAATGAGGGTTATGGTGAAAATGAGGAAGAAAATCACCAGCGTGATCTAAAGATGCGTGCCTATCAGCGCCACATCCTCTCAACAAAAGATGGACAAAAAGCCTATGAAAAGTATCTCAAAGAAGGACAATACAAAGATAGTAATGACAACATCGTGACTGGTAGTACTAGCGAGAGATCGCGTGCTGTTCTTGCAAGAGATTATATGTCAAATAACTCCAGTTTGAAGGATAAGTATGGCGTAACTTATCAACAAATGCAGTCAATGCAGGGCTCTGGTTCTGTTAATACTCTGAGAACTTCTGCTGATGGTTCTGCAGCTATAAAAAATGCTCGCACCAATGCGGTTGATAAGTTTGTTAAAACTATGGATTCTAAGGATATTCGTGAGATTAGTAAGTACGATGCGGAAGAGGTAGATAAAGCTATAGAAGGAGGTATGGTCACACAAGAGACAAAAGATAAGCTTGAAGGGGTCGCACGGGATGCAGCCAGGGTTCTTGAAAATGACCCAACTCAAGTCGGCGAACTTAATGATGCGGCACGCAACCTGATTAGTAATCGTTCTGGTATTGATCTAAATAATCTTGGTAATCGCGTAATGGAGGTTCGTGATAATAATGGTCAACTTATTCAAACTATGAGATGGGCTAAAAATGATCCAATCAACGGTAACGGTAATGGTGGTGGTAACGGTAACGGCAATGGTGGCGGTAACGGCGGTAATGGTAATGGTAGCGGTAATGGAGGTCCAACCCCATAAAGTTACTAACCTAAGTCTTAAAAAATATGAGCGTAACGCTCATATTTTTTAGTGCTCTGTTATTTTCTACCTAACAATAAAAGAAAAATCGCAATTATGCAGGTTACTCAGCTCTCTCAGCCGCCATTAATACATTCTCAAACAATACCCCGACCGTCAGCGGTCCCACGCCACCAATCTTTGGCGTGATCGCCGAGATATCTGTTCTCTCACGGATCTCATCGGAGATGTCCCCGACTAGTTTTCCGCCTTCGCTGGCTGTCCCAGCGTCCACAATCACCGCTCCGCTTCGAATCATCTCGTCAGTAATTAAATCAGGCGCACCAGTTGCCGTCACGATCACTTCATAATCATGTAACTTGGAAAAATCTGAACCGCGATGAAAAACCTCGACATTCAGTCCTGAATTCCCCCACATCAAAGTCAGTGGCCTTCCGACCAATCTCCCCCTGCCAACAATTGCAATCCTTTTTTGTTTCAAATCAATATTATAACCAGTCAATAGCCAGTTAATTGCCGTGGCTGTCGCACTGTCAAAATCTCCTCGTCCAGAAAGTCCGTCCACATCCTTCTCCGGTGCAATCTCGCTTAATACTTCTTCAGTTATCTCTGAATTCACTAGTGGTAGCTGCACGATAATCCCAGAAACCGTTTTATTCTCATTGGCCCCACGAATCACCTGTTTTAAGGCCTCGGCCGTCGGTTCCACCTTAAGGTCAACCACTTCGACTCCAATATCCTCCCCATACTGGCACTTCAGTCCCACATATTTGGCAATCACTGGATTATCAGAATCGCGCACAATCACGAGCTTCGCACTTTTCCTGTTGCTTCTCAGCATCTGCACGAGGTGTGCCTGTCTCTCTTTAATAAACCCCACTAGTTCTCGGCCATTTAATTCTTTTACCATATGCTACTCCTAAGCCTCAATCTCGTCTGGTTCTTGTTCAATTTTAAAACCAAACTTATCAAACACTATTTTTGCGATTTCTTCACGTGCTGCTGCAAGATCTGCATAAGATTCAGCAGATTCGTTAATTAGAATCAATGCTGCCTTCTCGCTCACCTTCATACCATGGAAAACCTGACCCTTGAGTC
>CAUSFJ010000025.1:0-6289 GCA_963531135.1 uncultured Candidatus Saccharibacteria bacterium
TAAGATAATTGATTTATAAACTGGATTAGACTCTTGTTGATATCGTTCAAGCAGAGGCTCAAAGAGTTCTTCTTTAGAATAGCGATATTTAGCATCGATAATTGTATCAAGAAGCTCAGGGGAGACTGCTCGGAAGTTCATATTTTTCCCTATTTTCTGATCATAAATATCGGATAGCTTTGATAAAATAGCCTGATCCTCCGCGTAGATGGCAAAATTAAGAACAAGTGGTCGAAGTTTTAAATCATCTGCGCTGTCTGTCGTTGAACTGATGCCGAGACGCTCAATATTATAGGCAACTAGTCTTAAAAGATATTTCTTGAATAGAGGAAAATACTCGGAAGTTGGGGGGAAGAAGATTTTTAGATTAGCTACGATAGTAACAATTAGCTGCCAGATCGACTCCTGCTTTTCTTTTTCGAATTTAGGTAGCAAATCAAAAATACTACTAGTATTAATATATGGTGTGCGCATTAGCATACTACGATCAATCAATAGCCTGAGTTTTTGTTCAAAGTTTAGATTTTGAAAGTTTTGTATTTTTTGCTCAAAATCGTGATCCGATAGCTTTATTAGATAATGACCGGACATATCATCGGTGATTTTTGGAAGCACCCATGTGGTTTGATCGGTAGAACCATCAGCGAGGAAACGCTGTTGTTTTTCTCCATCAATCAATGGAAACCCAGATTGCAAAATCCAAGAGTCCATCATATTCTTAACGTCAAAGGTGGCAAATTCTTGTAAGCAGGCCCATAAATCGTCGCCAGAAGTATTTTGGTACTGGAATTTTTGGAAATACTTTTTCAAGCCTTTGAAGAATTGTTCTTCACCCATTAGACGCATAAGCATAAACATCAGATGGGATCCCTTAGCATAAACAATGGCTCCATCAAAGAGACTGTCGATTTCAGCAGGATCCGAAACAGTTTGCTGGACCGACTGTACATTCTCAAGAGAATCTCGACGAAGTGCGTATAGACAGTCTTCCGTAAAGTAGTCTTGCCAAATTTGCCACTCTGGACGAAGATGATCGACGGCATAAAATTGCATCATGTTCGCAAAACTTTCATTAAGCCAGAGATTATCCCACCAACGCATTGTAACAAGATTGCCAAACCATTGATGCGAAAGCTCATGGGTAACGACGGTTGCAATATACTCCTTGGTGGTTTGTGGTGTGTTTTGGTCTGCCAGGAGACAAGATTCACGATAGGTGACTAGACCCCAGTTTTCCATGGCGCCGGCATCAAAGTCAGGGATAGCTACCTGGTCGAGTTTTGGTAATGGATAAGGGACTTCAAAGAGTTGATCATAAAAATCTAACGATTCCATGGCAATTTGATTTGAGAATTCTAGAGACTTCGTTGGTTGATTAAGTGCGCCGTAGGTTGCCACTTCTATGCCGTGTTGATTGGTGCCGGAAACTTTATTAAATTTACCAATACAAATGGCTAATAAATACGTAGACATTTTGGGGGTAGTTTTGAAGGTGACAATCTTACGAGAAACTTCAGCATTTAGATTGAGGGCGTTTGGATCTTCTTTAGGATTCAAATCGGCATTTACGGACGTGTAGGTTAAAACTCGTTCTGAAAGAATTGGCATATTACTGAGAATTGTATCCTCGATATCTGTATCAATAACCTTTAAGTCAAAGGTTGCCTTAGCTTCAGGCTCATCGATACAAGGAAACATCATTCTAGCATAATGTGACTCAAACTGAGTAGAAACGATACGCTCTTCCCTGCCTTCGTATTTATAGGTCGACAAATACATACCGATCATGCTGTGACTGAGCTTAAAAGTATAACGGATATCAATGATCGTTGACTGGTCTTTTTCTACCGCGCTAATACTTAATAATTGATTATCAGGATCTAAGGTAAACTCTACTGGCTTATTATTAATAAGTATTTTAGAAATTTTTAAGTCTCTGGCATGAAGTTTCAATATTGAATCTTTTGTTTCACCAGAAATAATGGTATGTCCTTGAACCTCCTCCGTATTCTTATTGACACGAAGTTCAAGTTGATAATTTTGAGGGATAAAATAATTAATTAGTCGTTCCATATGTCTCCACTTTTTGTTTATTATACGACATGGAGACGAAGAACGACTAAAATCAGGTGAATTATTTAATTTTCCAAGACGGCTTTGATACGACGAATGCCGGCAGAAGAAGATTCCTCTTTTTTGATTTTGAATTTGCCAAGCATGCCAGTATGTTCGACGTGAGGTCCACCACATAATTCACGAGAAACTGGATGCTCAAAATCACCGACAGTATAAACCTTGACAGTATCTGGATATTTCTCCCAGAATTGACCATGAGCATGCAGGGTATCTCTAGCGTATGTTTTTTCAAATTCTGCAAAAGTAACAGTGTGATCTTCAAGAATCCATTGATTAACCTGATCTTCGAGAGCCTTAATCTCTTCTGGCGTTAATTTACGATCTAAATTAAAGTCAAAACGAAGACGCTCGGATGTAATGTTTGAACCAGCCTGACCAATCTTTGGGTCTATCAATTTTTGCAAAGCGGCAAGTAGGAGGTGGGTTGCGGTATGATATTTAGTTGACATTTCGCTATGGTCTTCAAGTCCACCTTTAAACATACCCTCAGAAGCAGTTTTGGAACGTTCACGCTGAGCGGCAAGACATTGATCAAATTCAGTCTGCCAATCTGAACTCAGCTCGATTTGCTGACGCTTAGCCTCTTCGACAGAAAGCTCAAGTGGAAAACCATAAGTATCCTGAAGCATAAATAACTCCTTCCCAGTAAGGCCAGAGGTTTTTAACTTATTGAGTTCCTTGAGCCCGCGACTTAAGGTCTTTCTAAAAGCCTGCTCTTCACGAATTAAAACCGTTAGGGCGTCCTGGCGGGTGTTCAGAATCTCGTCAGAGAGGTCACGATAATTATTCTCGATAAGTGGAATGATCTGAGGAAGAAAATCCTGTTCAATACCGAGATTAAGAGCCTTTAGAATAGCTCGGCGGATGAGACGACGGAGGGCATAGCCTTGCTTACGATTGCTTGGCGTGAGACCTTGGGCGGAAAGTAAATAGGCACCACGTAAGTGATCGGCAATAATACGCATATCAGCAGTATAGTCGATATATTGTTTATGGCTAATCTCTTCAATCTTAGTGATTAGTGGTTTTAAGAGTGAAGTTTCAAAAACGTCAAAAGAATCAATTGCGGCGGCGGCAATACGTTCTAAACCGCCTCCGAAGTCAATATTTTTATGCTTTAGTTCAGAAAAACTTCCATCTTCATTGCGCTTGTATTGCATAAAAACTTGGTTACCGATTTCCATAAAGCGAGCGCCGTCAGAGGCAGGATGTGACTGACCGAAGGTTGCAACATCTTGTTTATCTTCACCAAAGTCATAGAAGACTTCGGAATCAGGACCACAAGGGTCACCAATAGGAGTAGTCTCCACGCCACCACCGCGGCTCCACCAGTTTTCATGATCATCATAGAAGAAAATATGTTCACCTTCTTTAATACCTCTGGCGGCACCATTTTCGGCACTGCCGATTTCAGCGATTTTAGCATCTACGCCAGCATCTTTAAAGACCTGCTGCCAGATTTCAGCGGATTCAGTGTCTTTTGGGATGCCATATTTTTCACTACCAATAAAGCAGGTAGCATAGATCTTATGAGGATCTAGACCCACTTCTTCAGTTAAGAATTTAAAGAAAGCAGGAATCTGTTGACTTTTAAAATAGTCACCGAGAGACCAGTTGCCTAACATCTCGAAGACTGTGGTGTGTCTTGGATCACCAACATCCTCAATATCCTGCAGGCGAAGGCATGGCTGAGAGTCGGCTAGACGCTTACCCTCTGGATGTGGCTCTCCAAGAAGAAAAGGCAGAAGAGGCTGCATGCCTGAACCGGTAAAAAGAGTGGTTGGATCGTTTTCAAGAACCAATTTCGCAGGCGCGATAACTTGATGTCCAAGCTTTTGCTGATATTCAAGAAATTTTTGACGGATTTCACTAGCATTCATACTCTATATTATATCACGCTTGAATTTCTGTTTATCGGCCATATAACTTTATTATTTATGGACATTGTGTGGTGGTTGTGCTAAGGTAAGGATAAGCATAATTAGGAAAAAAGATGAGAAAATTAATTGCCTTGTTTATTATCGGAATAATTGGATTGATTGCATTTCTTTCGATTAGAAAAGCTTTAACCGGTGACGGCGCAATCAGCCTAGTATGTAAGACGGCGAATGATACTATTACTGTGAAGTTTGACCCAACGAACGAAAAGGCAATTTCCGCAACTCATAAGGATGGGACGGATTTTGAAATGAAGGACGTAGATGAAAGAATTAAGAAGATAGGTCTTTTAAGGTATATCGACGAATTCACGCGTGACTTCGAAGAGAAAAAAGGCGGCGCCTGTTTCAAGAAATAGGTTAGGCAATAATACCACCACCGAGACAAACATCTTCATGATAAAAAACAGCCGATTGACCAGAGGCGGGACGCTTGAATTCGTGTGTAAATTCGAGGACCGCCTGACTTTTTTCTTGGTCAAGGGTCAGCTTTGCGGACTGCAGAGCAGCGCGGTGTCGAATACGGATGTCAAGACTAAGAGGGAGAGGGACAATCTCGCCATTTTTATCATATTCTGGACGCAAGAAGATGTCCTTGAGTATTAGCTTATTAGTCCAAAGATTTGGATTATTGAGATTACGTGAAACATAAATAATATTTCGAGACATATCCTTATCAACAATGTAGTAAGGCAGACCGCCACTGAGATTTAATCCATGTCGCTGACCAATGGTATAAAAAACAGCACCGTCGTGGACTCCAATCACTTGGTCTGACTCACGATCAATAATCTCACCTGGAGTTACTGGGAAATATTCTTTCAAAAAATCATGCATCCCCACCTCGCCGACAAAACAAACACCCATGGATTCTTTTTTATAGGCATTATCAAGGCAATTCTCTGCAGCCAACTGCTTCACCTCTGGCTTATTAAGACGCCCAAGTGGAAAAATAGTTGAAGCGACTGCTTCTTCTGAAATGCGGTAAAGAAAATATGTTTGATCCTTGTTCTGATCAACCGCTTTTAATAAGTTTTTTGAGTCTGAACTAGCGTAGTGACCGGTGGCAATTAAGTCGGCACCCTGTTCTTTGGCAACCTCATAGAATAATTTAAATTTGATTTCTTGATTACACATAATGTCTGGATTTGGAGTATTCCCCTTTTGAAATTCCGACAACATATAATCGACAACTTTTTGATGATATTCTTCTTCAAAGTCAAAAATCCGGAAATCAATTTCTAGTTTAGTAGCAACCCGTTTGGCGTCAGCTAGATCCTCAGCCCAAGGACATTTCATACCTGGAAGGTCCCTTGACCAGTTCTTCATGTAAACGCCGACCACTTGATAGCCGGCATTCTTTAGAAGCATGGCGGAAACCGAGGAGTCGACGCCGCCAGACATACCAACAAAAACTGTTTTATTGGAGTTTTCTGGGTTATAACTTAAAATCTTATCCTGCATAATACTCCTACTACACCAACTTAAGACGCTTTGCCTCTTGATTTACTACTTCAGCGATCAGATGTGCGGCTTTTTTAACATCTTCGAGCTGGTTACCCTGCCCAAACGTCACTCGTAAGGAACCGGCAATCTCTTGATCTGATAGGCCGATAGCTGAGAGAACATGAGATTTTTGTCCTTTGGAAGCAGCACAGGCAGCCCCGGTAGAGAGATAAACTCCTAGATCTTCAAGCTTAAAAATCAGACGTTCGGCATCTAAGCCTTTAAAACAAACTGGAACAAAATTAACCAATTGGTGTTTTGGATCGCCAAGCCAAAGCGGAGTAACTTGAGACTCTTGTTCAATAATCTGCTTAAACTGCCTTGTAAAATCTTGATATTGGCGCCGAGAGCTAACTAAGTGTTCTTTCGCAAGCTTTGCAGCAGTAGCAAAGCCAATTAAGGCCGGGACGTTTTCCGTACCAGAACGCAAGCCCATTTCTTGCCCACCACCAAAAGTAACTGGCGATAATTTTACACCACGCGCCACATAAAGAGCTCCAATTCCCTTGGGGCCATAAACTTTGGCAGCATTAATAGTGAGAAGATCTACGCCCAATCTGGCAACCGATAAATCAAGGAGACTCATCGCCTGAGAAGCATCGGAGTGAAGATAGAGCGGCGTGAGATTGCCCTCTTTTAGTCGAGACTCACGCACTTCCTGTAAGAGGCGACTAATTTCAGAGAGGGGCTGAATAGTACCTAGTTCATTA
>CAUSFJ010000026.1:0-6154 GCA_963531135.1 uncultured Candidatus Saccharibacteria bacterium
CTGCTCTACAGTCGGCTGCACAACTGATTGCGTTGCCAGAGGTGCTACTGGCTGTGATGGCTGTACTGGAGTGGCCTCCTGTATTGAAGGTTGTGGGGGTTGTTGTGTGGGTAATTGTGTAGCCGTAGGCTGAGAGGTTTGTTGTGCAGGTGATTGTGTGACCATAGGTTGTGAAGTTTGTTGTATAGGTGGCTGTATAGCCGTAGGTTGCGTCATCGGCTGCATCATTGGTTGAGAATCGGCCGGTTGTGGAGCCTGCATCGTTGGTTGAGCAGGAAGCGTTTGTGTGTTCTGGCTCATTGCCTCGATATTAGAAGCAATCTGTTTTCGACGTTGATATTCTTCAGCTGTAATGCGAGGGAATGAAAGGTAAAAAGTGGAGCCTTCACCAAACGAACTCTCCGCCCAAACCTTACCCCCCATTGCTTCAACTCTCTGCTTAACCAAATACAACCCAAGACCAGTTCCGCCAACAGTGCGAGTTTGCGAATTATCTGCACGATAAAATTTCTGAAAAACATGCTTAAGGTCATCTGGAGAAATCCCAATTCCAGTATCAGTCACATTAATTAAAACACGGTCATCATCCCCACGTACATTCACCCAAATCCCTCCACCAGAGGCCGTATACTTAATTGCATTTTCCACCAAGTTATTTACAGCTTCACGTAGAAAATCAATGTCAACACTTGCGTAAACTTCCTGATTAACTACCCTAGTTGTATTATCTGATCTTGCCGCATTGGCGCCAAAGGTGTAATGAATACCTTTTTCACTCATCATTGGCACTTGACCATTGGCAATCGATCGCACCGTTGAGGCCATCTCAACAGGGGTGAGCTGTACTCGGATTTTCTTATCATCCAATTTTGTAACATCGAGCAAGTCCTTAAATAATCGACCTAAGTGTTTCGACGACGCGTGGGCTTCCTCAAGATATTTTCTAGCACGTTCATCGATTGTTGCAGTTTTAGGATTTAAAGCTAACCCCAAATATCCCTCAATCGAAGCAACTGGCGTGCGCATTTCATGCGACGCTGTCGATATAAAGTCTGCCTGCTCGCCTTCTTCCTCGAGTTCTCGCGCAATGTCACGCAGTGTGATAATTCGCTCATTTTGGCCAGTGGTGGTACAAACTACAGAAATTGCTACCGGCCTCCTCTGTTCCTGAACACTCACTAATATCAGATCGCGAGTCTCAAAATTTTCACCGTTCATCACGGCTCTGAGTACGGGATTAACATCATCTTCAATTTTCGCACCTTCAGAGTTTTCAAGATTGAGAATTGAAGCAAGTTGTAGATTTTCGACCATATTTGTGTCACTCGTCCCAAGCAGTCTCATCGCAGCTGGATTGACTAATACAACAATTCCAGAAGAGTGAACAATCATTACGCCTTCGTCGATCGAATTTAATACTAAATTAGCAAGATTAGCCGACTGCGCTGTAGCCGGATTTTGTGGCGCCTGTCCGTTGTTAATTGGCTCCTTTTTCTTAATCAAGTTAAAAATACTCATTGCCTAAATTTTAACATAAAAACTATGTAATGTGATAAAATCGGAGCATGAATAAGGACACCTACTATATAGAGCCAGAGGATGATATTACCGATATTATCAATCATCTTAAGTCGTCAAAACAAAAAGTGGTCGCTCTCGTTCCGTCTAAAAAACTCAGCGTTCTGCGTAGTGCTATTAATCTAAAATTAATCGCAAAAACAGCAAAAAATCTCGATAAAGCCGTCGTCATCGTTACGCTTGATCCAGTATTGATGAAATTAGCAGCCGTATCTGGCCTACCTTTTTCCAAGAACCTTCAATCTAGGCCAGTTCTACCAAGCGAATATAAAGATGCTCCAATTTCTAATAAATCGAACATAAAGAACCAGGATATTAGTGAGCTCGATGACGTAGAAGAGTCTGAACAGGGTGTCCCCCAGGCTTCAAAAACTACTGAGTCTCAATCAGTTAAAAAGGCTGAACCAAAAGACACCGCAAAAGATAGTTTGACCTCAGCGAACAAATCGAAGTCAAACCTAGTAGAAAATCTAGATTCTAATGAACTTGAGCAACAAACAGAAGAAAGTGGTGAAAAATCCGTCAAGAAGATTCCGACTTTTGAGTCCCTTAGAAAATGGATCATATTAGGTGTCGCTCTGTTCATTGTTCTAATTATTGGTAGCGTCTGGGCCTTCGTCCTTGCACCAGCCGCTAAAATTATGGTAAAAATTAAAACCACACCAGATAATTTTTCTGAGAATATTACACTAGTTGCTGCAGCTGACCAAGCTGTTAATAAAGAAGGTAAAATTCTGCTTGAATCAGAAACTCTTGAAAAAGAAAGTTCCATTGAATTTGAAGCCACCGGTGAACGCAATGATGGCGAAAAAGCAAGTGGTAAGCTGACCCTCACTGCCAATTTTAGTTTTTCCACCTCAACTGCTTCTCCAAGTAATCCTGACCGTATTTCGGTACCAATTGGTAGCGCCTTTGCGAAGGGGAACCTTAATTACCTTACTATTGCTAGTACTGATTTTAGTTGGGATGGGTCCACTACTAGCTGTACCGTGCGTACCACTAATACCTGTCAGATTCGTAAAACAGTTGATGTAGTTGCCTTTGAGGGGGGTACTAGATTCAATATTGACCCGGTTGCTTCTGGTTGGCAGTCTTCAGTCGAAAAAGTTGACGCCTTTAATTCCAGTGCCTTCACTGGTGGTACCGATAAAATTGTTAAAATCGTTACCGCAAGTGACGTTGAAAAGGCTAAGAATCAGGCCAATCAAATTGACGACGGTAAAGAGGAATTATTTGCCAAGGTTAAGGAAACCGAATTGAAGATAGAGGCAAGCTATAAAAAGACTCTTGGTGATGCTACTTCTAGCCCTGCCATCGGGGAGGTCGCTGCGGAAGGAAAAGCTAAGTTGCTTGCAAAAGTTACTTATAAGGTAAATGTCCTTGATAAGTCAGCAATTGAAGAATATATTCGCACTCTTGTCAGTAGTCGCCTTGGGGAAGATCAGAAAATTTATGAAATCGGTTCATTATTTATTGAACGCTTCCAAGAAAATAATGCGTCCTCCGCTAAACTCAAAGCCATTGTCAAAACTGGTCCAGAAGTCACGGAGAAAACTGTTCTTGATAAGTCCCTTGGCAAGAAAATTGGCGAAGTTACTACCTTAATTAAGTCCATCAATGGTGTTAGTGAAGTTAAGGTTGATACTTCCTTCCCATGGGTGCGCAGTATCCCGGAAGATATTAATAAAGTTAGTGTAAATATTACAATTGAAGAAAACTAAGGTGGTGAGATGAAAATAATTGGACTGGATGTTGGTACAGTACGTATTGGCGTTGCCCGTGTTGATACAACAACTAAAATTGCTATTCCTGACGGCTACATTAATGTAAACGGTCAAGAAATTTCGGAAATTCAGCGCAAGCTAAGTTTTCATAACTCAAACGTACTCGTTATTGGTATGCCGCGCAGTAATGACGGCAATCAAACGGCGCAGTCGGACTTTGTGAAGTCTTTTACGGAACGTATTGCAGCTACAATTCCTGGCTTAAAGATTTATTTTCAAGATGAGTCTCTCACCTCTGTTGAGGCTGAAAACCGCCTAAAAAATCGAAAAAATAATTATCAGAAAGGTGAAATTGATGCCGAGTCTGCTGCCATTATTTTGCAGGACTTTGTAGAGCGCCTGCAATCTGCCCTTAATAGTCAGCAAACGCTCGCACCTGTCGAATTTACTTCTGCTGGAGTCATTGAAGGCGAACACACAAACCTAAAATCTCAAGAACAAGATGAAAAGATGCCCAAAAAAAAGATTTCTTTATTTAAAAAAGTAGTAATTAGTTTATTTATTCTTCTTGTGCTAGGAGGAATCGGTGTAGGCGGGGCGTATCACTGGTATCAGCAACAATTGTTACCCGTAAAAAATCTAAACTGTCTCTATAATTCTCCAGCCGAAGCGGCCGTTGGGACTGAAGAAGAGAAGGATGCAGATTGCCGTTATCAAACTTTTGAAATCAAGACCAATGAAACGATTAACGAAATTTCTGCACGCCTAAAAACACAGAATTTGATCCGTTCAAGCGAAATCTTCAAGTTTTATTTAAAACTGAATCAAAAGTCTTCAAAGATTAAATCCGGCATCTATCACCTACGTACTAACATGTCCATGCCGCAAATTGCAGATCTACTTGAGCAGGGTGCAGTTTCTAATAATGTTTTTAATCTCACTGTCCTGCCTGGCGAGACAATCACTGACATTCGTCAGAAATTAATCAAACTCGGTTATCAAGACACTCAAATCGATGCTGCCTTGGCCAAACAATACGATAGTCCAATCTTAAAAGGCCTATATAGCTCTGAAGGACGTTTAGAAAACCAATTGCAGCCGCAGAACGTCGCACTCGAAGGTTATCTATATGGAGAAACTTATCAATTCTATCAAGGTGAAACGGTAGAGCATATTTTTAAAACCATGATTGATCAACTAAATAATATTGCTAATCTAAATAAACTAGAAGAGAAGTTTGAGAAGCGTGGGCTTACCTTAAGGGAGGGGATTATCCTTGCCTCAATTATTCAAAAAGAAGCCCATACCGAGGATATGCCGGGGGTTTCGATGGTCTTCCAGAATCGTTTACGCCGTGGCTGGAGCCTAGGTTCAGATGTGACTGCCACTTATGCGGCCGACCTGGTTAACCCTGGTCGCAATAAAAACGATCCTAATAATAATCTTGTCGTCCTTGAAACCGACAGTCTATACAATACCAGAAAGCATACAGGTCTGCCTCCAGGTCCTATCTGTAGTCCATCTATTTCAGCACTTTTAGCCGTTGCTGAACCAGATGAAAATATGAAATCTATGTATTATTTCTTGACAGGAGACGATGGAAAGATGTATTATAGTGTAACCGATACTGAGCACGAGCAGAAAAAACGTGACTTTTGTCAAAAACTCTGTAACGTAGGACTCTAGGTGGAAATATCGGCAAGTTATGACAACGAAAAAACAGAATAAACGCAATAAATTAAAAAGTAAATTGAAGATTATTCCATATCTCTTTGTTTTTCTCGCAACCATGGGACTTATTAATTATGGCTCAAAGAATAAACATATAGACGAATCGATAAATAATCTAAATCTTCAATCGATCTCAAAAAAAGACTATGCTGTCTCAACTGACCAGTTCTCCGAATTTTACGTCGTCTCCGAACTTGCCAGTAATCTTAGCTTAGCTTCATCAGAAGTTGTTAATGTTAACTATAACTCCCTCACTACTCTTCGTGATTCCGGTCAGGTTTCTACTGAAAAAATGGAGAAGCCGATTGCGCCGCTGGCTACTAGCTGTCTCAAAGTTGGTGCAATTGCTTACACTGTTGCTGAGGGTGACACGATTGCCTCGATTACTGGAAAATATGCCGCTTGTGGTGTTACTGAAACTATGGTCCGCTGGTCCAATAACTTCAAGAATACATATGAACCAAAGGTGGGTGAGGTAATTTATCTTCCATCCCGTGCTGGTTTCGTTTATAAGATTAAAAGTGGCGATACTGTTGAATCAATTGCCGGTAAATATGGAGCAAAAAGTGATGAGATTATCGCCGCAAATAACCTTGAGCTGAACCAAAGTCTTGCAGTAGGTACCTCAATTCTTCTTCCGGATGGTAATCTTCCAGAAACCGAACGCCCAGATTATGTCGCTCCACGTTTAACCAACTCTCAATCGCAAAGTTACACACAGTCTGTCTATTATCGTACCTATTGGACTTCTGCCAACCAGATGCCATGGGGTTGGTGTACTTGGTATGCCTGGCAACGTCGTTATGAACTGGGTGGTGGTTATGTCCTTCCAGGTGGCCTTGGTAACGCTAATACTTGGGACAACGCTCTAATTTCCAGCTTCCCGTCTAGTCGTGGTACTAACCCGCAGGCTGGTGACGTTTTCCAAACTGACTCTGGTTATTATGGTCACGTCGGTATTGTGGATTCCGTGAATGATGATGGAACTATTACTATTTCCGATATGAATGGTATCGCTGGCTGGGGTCATGTTGGCCGTAAAACTGTCCCTCAAAGTGTCTGGTCCGGCTACCTCTTTATTCATAGTCGCTAAAATGGTAAAATAAGAGTAATATGTTTTG
>CAUSFJ010000027.1:0-5924 GCA_963531135.1 uncultured Candidatus Saccharibacteria bacterium
ATTGGTAAATTAATCGCCGACGTCATCAGTAAAATTGGTAAAGACGGTATCGTCACCGTTGAAGCTGGCCAAGGCCTAGAAATGGAACAGGAAATCGTTGAGGGCTTCAGTTATGACAAGGGTTACAGCTCACCATTCTTTGTCACTGATGTCAATCGCCAAGAAGCTGTTTTTGATAAACCCCTCATTCTTCTCACTGATAAGAAAATCTCTACCAGCAGCGAAATTCTTCCAATCCTAGAAAAAGTAGCCCAATCTGGTCACAAAGATCTCGTAATTATCGCTGAAGAAGTCAGCGGCGAAGCTCTCTCTCTTCTAGTTCTCAACAAGCTCAAAGGCGTCTTCAATTCACTAGTTCTTAAAGCTCCTGCCTTCGGTGATCGCCGTAAAGAGATTCTTGAAGATATCGCCGTTCTTACTGATGCCATCGTTATTTCCGAGGATAAGGGCATGAAGCTTGAAGATGCAGAAGTCTCTGCCCTAGGTTCAGCCAAGAAAATCATTGCCACCAAAGACAGCTCTACGATTATTAGCGGAGCAGGTAACCAATCCGCCGTCTCTGATCGCATTGAACTCATTAAGTCCCAAGCCAACCTCGCTACCTCTGACTACGACCGTGAACAATACGAAAAACGTGCTGCCGCCCTTTCTGGTAAGGTTGCCGTTATTAAAGTTGGTGGTGCTACTGAAACTGAGATCGACGAAAAGAAATATCGCGTCGATGATGCCGTTGCCGCTACCAAGGCAGCTCTTGATGAAGGTATCGTTACTGGTGGTGGCGTTACTCTCGTCAATCTCGCTGACCAACTTGAAGAAAAAGATGCTGGCGCCAAAATTGTCAAGAACGCCCTCAAGGCTCCTCTTCTTCACATTTTAGAAAACGCCGGACTCAATGCCCAGGCTCTCCTTGCTGCAGTTGAGAATGCCAAACCAGGCCAGGGAATTAACGTCATGGAACCTGAAAAAGGCCTCCAGGATCTCAAGAAAGCTGGCGTCATCGATCCTGCTCGTGTTACTCGCGAAGCTGTTCAAAATGCCATCAGTATCGCTGCTACTGCTATTACTATGGGTGCTCTCATTGTTGAGATTCCAGAAAAGGAAGACCAGAGCGCCAGCGGTGCCGGCATGGGCGGAATGTATTAAACTCATCCAACAAGGGCAAAATACACTAACCCCCCAGTAAACCATTCCATTAAAATAGAGAAGGCAAAAACCTTCTCTATTTTTTCCTTCTCTAATTTCTTACTAAAAAATAATCGCCCGTAGGCGATCATTTTAAATCTTAACTGTCTGCTTTTTCAACAAGGAAGAGCAAAGCCTCTGCGCGCACTTCTTCATTTCCAATTTCTTTAACTGCCTCGTAAGCGGAAGTAATCATCTCTTTCGAACCAGTTGTTTCGATCATCTGCTTATAAACTTTGAATTTCTGTTCCGGCTGCATCTTAATTTTATCCATTAATGGGTATAGATCCTGCAACATTTGTTTTTTTACATTCTCGAATTGATCGCCAGCCACCTCAGTATTTACCACTGGTGCATTCACCTCTACGCTTGGCGCTGCAACCGTCTCAGGCACCACAGCTGGAGTCTCTACTACCGGCTCCGTTGTACTAGCTACCGGTTCAGGCATCACTGCAGGCGCACCTGTAATTGGCGTTGGCTCCATATTTGTCAAATCCGCCATCACACTTGAACCATTACCTGCATCAATCGGATCATTAGACAAAAAATCTGGAATTGGTGGCGCTGGTGGCACTCCCAACTGGTCCTGAATATTAATGTTAAAATCTGCATTTGAATCTGTTGCGTTCATTGCGCCCGTCATTGGTGCGCCATCATTTTGATCCATTTACCCACCTTCTTTTATTCTATATTTTTTCCAGTTTACCATAACTGTTATGTTTTTTCAATTTTCTAAACTAAACTTCAAGTACAAAAATAAGCCAGTTTTTCTGGCCTATTTTTCTCAAAAGTAATTATCTTAAAATCGTAATTTCTTTACAATCTTATCGATCATATCCAATTTAACTTCTTCCATTGGCAATCTATGACCAAAAACATTCACGATCTCTTCACCCTTATTCTCAGGGAAATATACCGTTACAGCCGGTGAAAAGCGCTTTTTTGGCATCAAAATAATCGCAAAATGTACATCGTCCTGCAATACTCCGAAAGCCTTATATTCCTCAAAAGCGTACATTTTTTCACCTTCCGTCAGCCCTTTCTCAGATAACACATACTGGATTTTTCTTGGTGGTCGTACCGAATAAAGAATTAAAGCAATCACTGACACAATAATTAAAGCTGTAAAAGTCCACCATTCAAATCGAATTGAAATCAGCGACAAAATCACACCAATAACCACTAGGCCTAGATACCAACCCATATTTTTATCATGCGAGACATATTCCTCGGCCTCCCATTGAATCACTTCAGTATTTTTTCCCATATCACCTCAATATTCATTAGCTTTTTTAAATTATATCACAACACAATATTTCTTTAAATTCGTTCTCTAATTCTTTAAAATATGCTAAGATAGAAGGGAAGGAGAGTTACCCAAGTGGCTGAAGGGGGCGGTTTGCTAAATCGCTAGTGTGGGGAGACCTGCAGCGGGAGTTCGAATCTCCCACTCTCCGCCATAAAATAGCCTCATCTGAGGCCTTTTTTATTTTTCTAAACTTAACTTCATCAAAATATTACTGTCTTTTATTTAGTTATTCACTCTCCTCTGGAGAATAACCTCCTATTTTACAAAAATTGCTTTTTTCGAACATATATGGTAAAATAAGCACATCATTTAAGTAATTGCGAGATTCGATAATTTTTATGAAAAAAATTACAAAAACCTTAACTCAAACCTTAACCGGTCTTGGCGCATTGATCTGCCTCTCAACCAGTCGTGCTCTTGCCTCTGCCATCTCTATTCAAGAAGGTGCAGACGCTGCTCGTGCTGAAGGTATGCCAACCGAACTTATCGGTGATAACGGCGTCTTTAGTCGCATCACTAATACAATTCTGCTCATCGTCGGCCTTATCTCTGTAATTATGTTAGTTTATGGCGGTTTACGCTACATCCTTTCTGGCGGCGACAGTAAAAAGGTCACTGACGCAAAAAATACCGTCCTCTACGCAATTATCGGCCTTATCATCTCTCTTCTTGCTTTCGCCATTGTTAACTTCGTTCTCAACTCCGTCATCGGCGTCAGCACTCCTCGCTAAATACGACATATTGCCTTATTAAACCTGCCCAAAAGGCAGGTTTTCTGTAGCCTCAATATAATCATTACTCATTAAGAGAACAGCACTTATCTTCGTCGCTCCCGCTCTTCTCAGCACCTCGCCTGCCGCCCGCATACTTCCGCCGGTTGTCCATACATCATCAAATAAAACATACTTAATCTCAGGATCGCATTGCACCCCCTCTCTTAGCATATACGCACTCTCCGCCTGCCTCAATCGCTCTTCCGCCCCCTTTCCAACCTGCACGGAGTTCCTCTTTCTCACAATTAAATCTTCCACAGGCGCAATTTCTGAAAACCTATTAGCTAAAACCTTTATATGATCAAACCCGCGAGCGCGAATATGTCGGCCAATCGTTGGCAAGGGAACTAACACCACCTTACCGCCAACCTTTATCTCGTCCTCCACAATACTCTTCAACCTCTCATAGACCGTACCAGCCAAAACCTCAGCTAGCTCCCTATTACATCCATATTTATACTTCTTTAAGAGATTCGATAAAATCCCTTCTTTCACGCCCCCAATAATGATTTCCGTAAATCCAAAGCTATTACTCACGACATACCCCGGATTAGTACTAGCTAGATATTTTTTACAACAATCACAAAACACTACCCCAGAAGCCCCGCACCTCTCACACCTGTTTGGTGAAACCAGCTCCAATATCACATTAACTATTGTGCTTTTTACATCAAAACACACTTTTCTCTTGCAATTTAACATAACCACTCCTATAATTAACCATAACAATAGTTAAAAGTGGAGGAATACTTAGCAATGGCTCGTACAAATGACGACGACATGCTTATGGAAGACGAACTTGCGGCTGCATTTCTGGATAATGATAGCCAAGAAGAAGTCGAGCAAAGTCCTGCTCAACTCTCTAATAGTTTTCCATCAGAAGAAGATCCAGAGGCGTGGGACGAACCGGAAGATTTTCCAGGTCAATTAGCAGTTGATGTATACGAAACTGCTGATAAATTAGTTGTTAAGGCTCGCACTGCAGGCATTTCCAAAAATGACCTCGATGTGACCATCTCTGACAACATCTTAACCATCTCAGGAATCCTTAGCGGCGGCGAAGACGAGCAAACCACTCGTTGGCACATTCAAGAATGTTACTGGGGCGAGTTTTCTCGCACAATCGCACTCCCAGTTTCCGTCCGTGAAGATGAAGGAAGCGTTAAGGCCGAACTAAAAGACGGCGTCCTTACTATTTCCTTTGAGAAGGAAAAAACCGAAACCCCAACCAAGATTACCATTCAATAATCTTGGAAACGTTATGTAGAAAGTACTGCTTCGGCAGTACTTTTTTATACCCAAGATATTCCTCCACTTTTTCTATTTCAAACTACCCTAGTTATACTCTCAATTGCAGGGAATTACAATCATAATCATTTTAATGAGTTACATAATTATCAAAATAAAGAATCAATAAATAATCGAGTCAAAACCACTTCTTTTAAACCATAAAAAATAGACCCGAAGGTCTATTTTTTATTCATTATTTTTATTTAAAGACACTGCTTAGTACGAAGTTTACAATCGCATAAGCTAATAGGGCAATTACTAAACCTATCACGCCATACATGATTGTATCTTTGGCCTTCTTAATTTTCGATGCATCACCAGCAGATGTAGTGTACATGAAGCCACCGTAGATTATTATTGCAACAGCTAAAAGACCTAAGACGCCAAGTACTACATTAATAATAGTATCCAATGTCTTCATTAAGTCCGTTGAGCCGGCATGATCTTTTGCAAGATTACATTCAGATATAGAATTAACACTGCCATCTCCTGCGCGCAAGGACCCTGGAGGGCAATCGACTGCACTTACGTTATTGATTAATCCAAAAGCTGATACAAGAGTTAATGCCGCTAAGCCAAAACCTTTTCTTAAATCTTTTGCCATTTTCGCTACATCCTTCAATCGTTTATTTCTACTCAGAATCATTTATAAGACTCTACTTAAATACGTTTGAGAGAATGAAGTTAACAATTGAATAAGCCATCAAAGCTACGACAAGACCAATAATGCCATACATGATTGTATCTTTTGCTTTCTTAACCTTACCAGAATCACCAGCTGAGGTTGTGTATTGTACACCACCAAGGATGATTACCATCACAGCTACGAAACCAATAATACCGATAACAACGTTAATAATAGTATTAAGGGTACCCATCAAATCATTAGAGTTAAGGTTATTCTTAGGAACATTAGGACCACCAGTAAGGTCCTTAGCTTCGCTTCCATCTGGACAGCGAACCTTACCAGCAGCAAAAGTTGGAGCAGCTTGAAGACCCATTGCTACTACACCAAGACCGCCAGCGGCTAATGTTTTGACTTTGTTAGTAATTTTCATATTTCTTCCTTTAATATTACTTTTTTTTATTATATCATAAGCATCCGTAGAAGCAAGAGTATGTACCTCCTCCCACCCCCATTAATACACAGAAACCTAAATATTCAAAGAAGTAATTACAAACTTCACAATCGCAAAAGCCAACAACGAAATAACCAGTGACACCATCGCATAGACGATGGTTCGTTTTGCACTCGCAATTTTAGCTGCATCACCGCCCGCTGCAATATATCTTTGCCCAGCCAGAATTAAAGCTCCCACCGCCACAATTCCCTCAAGCGACATCGCAACATTTATAATTGAATTAACAAT
>CAUSFJ010000028.1:0-5709 GCA_963531135.1 uncultured Candidatus Saccharibacteria bacterium
AAAAAAGCCGAGAATGAAGCCGTCGCCAAAGCCAATGAGGCCTCAAAGGCAGCTACTACTCTTGAAGGAGAAGTAGAACGTTTGCAACAGGAAATCAGCATGTATGAGGCTAGAATTAAAACTAACGAGGCTGAAGCTGAAGACCTTAAATTAAAAATCGAAGAAAGTACAAAAAAACTTAAACTTCAACAGCAAGCCCTAGCCAACCTCTTGATTAATATGCATTTTGAAGAAAAAGGCGACGCCATTATGATTTTGGCCGGCTCAAAATCAATCTCTGATTTCGCAGAACGTCAAACCCGTGTTGATACAGCAAAAAGTCAAGTTACCATTTCAGCTCAAACCGTCAAAAGTATTAAGCAAGACCTCGAAAAACAGAAGGTCGAAGTTGAACGTGTCATCGCCGACCAACAGATTCAAAGAAAAGCCATCGAAGATAAGAAGATTGAACAACAAACCCTCATCATCAAATATCGTGACAACGCCTCCGCCTTTGCTCTTGAGGCTGCCACCTCTCGTGAAGAAAAAATTAAACTCATTAACCAAGAATATCAGAATCATCTATTAAGCCTCCGTAATCGTGGTGGTTTCGGTACAGTCGCCGATGGCTATAACAGCTACGAAGCCTTTATCGGTAATTACGGTTTCGCCTGCCCTCGTGACAATATTCGCGGCATCCTTGATACTTATTACACCTGCCAATGTACCAGTTATGCAGCCTATAAGGCCATCGAATATTGGGGTCCTCGTGTTCGTGTCACTGGTTGGGGCAATGCCTATAGTTGGGCCTCCGCTGCCAGGGCTCTCGGTTATCGTGTAGACCGTATCCCGAGCGCTAACTCCATTGGTCAAACCGCCTCCGGAGCCTGGGGTCACGTTTTCTGGGTTGAATCTGTTAATGCTAACGGCACCATCAATGTCTCTGAATACAATAACGCCTATTCTTCAAGGTCAGGACAGTGGGGCGATTTCGGTTACCGTGTTGGCGTTAATCCTTCCGAATATTACTTTATTCACTTTGACTAAAATCTAGCCGCGTTTATAATGCTTCTGCTATGTTATAATAAAAGCTATGAATAAGAAGCAGAAGCAAGTTAATCTAGGTACTACAATTTTTTCCAGCTTAATTACCCTTGCTATTGGTATATTTCTAGGATCTAATTGGAATAATCTATACCTTCAATTTTCACCATATATCAACCCGGCTCAAAAAGTCACCAGTAATATCAAGTGGGATGATTTAAACGAAGTTTACTCACAGATTTCCTCAAATTTCGATGGTAGCATTGATAAGACAAAGCTTATTGAAGGTGCTAAAAAGGGCTTAACCGCCGCGCTTGCCGACCCCTATACAGTCTATTACGATTCAAAAGAAGCAGCTGAATTTAAATCTGACCTTAAGGGGGAAATTAAGGAGGCTGGTGTTGGGATTGAAATGATGAAACAAGGTGACTACGTCGTCGTTACTCGCACCCTACCAAACAATCCAGCCAGAAAAGCTGGCGTACATGCTGGCGATATAATCTTCGCCATTAATGGTGAAGAGGTTTGGGATAAAGACACTGAAATTATTGCCAGTAAATTGCGTGGTCCTTCTGGTGAAAAAGTAAAATTAACAGTTGCTCGCGACAAACAAAAACTTGATTTTGAACTAGTTCGAGAAAAAATCAACAACGTCTCCGCCGACATCACTTATCAAGACAAAACTGCTATTATTTCTGTCTATCGTTTTAGTGAGGATACTGGTACTTTAGTCCAATCTTTTACTAAAGACTTTAAGAATAAGGGAATTAATAAAGTCATCCTTGACTTAAGAAATAATGGCGGTGGCTACGTAACTGCAGCTCGCGACCTCTTATCTCTATGGCTTGACGGCGATAAAATCCTGACCCAAAAGTCTGCTACAATTGGTCAGACAATTACCTACGCCAAACGCGGCGAAGCCACCCTAAAAGACATGAAAACTATCGTTCTAGTTAACAACGCCACTGCCTCTGCTTCTGAAATCGTTGCTGGCGCCCTCAAGGACTACAAGAAAGCAACTATCCTAGGTACAAAAACTTATGGTAAAGGCGTTGTTCAAACCATGCTCGAACTATCCGGCGGTTCGCTCCTCAAGATCACCACTGCACACTGGTACACCCCAGAAGGCCAAACTATTAATAAAACTGGTATTTCTCCTGATGTTGAAGTAGAGCGTTCATATAGTGATATTAATTCTGGTAAAGATCCGCAACTTGATAAAGCCAAAACTCTCTAAGTCTGCTATAATAAACCTGTTATGATAAAAGTTTATACCACACCTACATGTATTTATTGTCACGCCTTAGTTAACTGGCTTAATGAAGAGGGAATTGAGTACCAAGAATTTGATGCTGCATCGATGCCTGGTATTACTACTGTTCCTGTCACTATTATTACCGACCACGAGGATAAAAATCCTGTTCAAATTATCGGTTTTGATCGTGAAGCTATTACTGAGACCCTAAATCAATTAAAAGAACAATAAATTTATAAATATCCCACCTAGAAATTATAAGAAAAACTAAAATCAGAAAGGAAGATGTGCAGAAAGAGCAGAAGCCTACACTTTTATTTGTCCACGGTTTTCGCGGTAATCATTTTGGCTTATCTGACATAATTCATAACTTTGAAGCCCTTGGCTACAAAGTTTATTGTCCAGACATTCCTCCAGCCTTTAACACCCAAGATGAAGTACTTCCTAAACTTAAAGATTTCACTGCCGATGCTTATGCCACTTGGCTAGCCGATTATATTCTAAATAATAAAATAGATCATCCTATCCTCATCGGCCATTCAATGGGATCACTCACTGTGGCTGCTACTGCCGAGAAATACCCCAACCTTATTCATCAAAAAGTTTTCTTTCTATCCCCCATTTCCGAACCTACCCCAAAATTTCTTCGTTCCATCATTCCTTTAATCGCCTTTGTTCCCAATAAACTCGTTTGCTACATCGTTACTAAGTATTTAATCGGTACGCTTGGTAAGAAACAACTTCCAAGAATTCTTGATCTAACTTATCAATGTGCTAAAAAGTTCACCAGTATTTCTGATGAAATTAAGGCTGCAAAATTTTCAGTTTCTCACTCTATATCTGATTTTAACTTCAATAAAGAGTGCTATTTTATTGCAGGTACTGAGGACAAACTCAACCACCAAAAACAAACCAAGAAAACTGCTGAAAAATATAACGCCAAGGTACATTTTATTAAAAAATCAGGCCACCTCATTAATTACGAAGTGCCTGATCAACTTTCTGAAATTATTCAAAGCTATCTCTAGCTTAAAATTAATCCCATCTAGTCCGTCACCCAACGAACTAAATTCTTATACTCCGCTGATTCTTTATCATAGGTATCTAAAATGTCCTGAATGTAAGTTTTTCCATTTGAAATATTTAATGTTTCCACGTCCGGGCAAGATGCTAATAACCGAATAATTGCCTCATCCGTATCTATATTAGTCATTGACTTCTTTTCACCACTTCGATAAGAAGTAACTCGTAGTTCTTTATATACAAAACGTTTTATTCCAGCCTGTAAACAATATTTCAAGCAATTCTCGCAGGTTGCCATTTTATTATATAAAGTACAGCCGGTCAAATCCCGCCCCGCAAAGATAACCGCATTCATTTCAGAATGAATCGCAAAATAATATTTCATTGGACGCTCAGAAAGCGTCATTTTTGATTCGTCTGCCCCCTGAATCGTGCCGTTATAACCAAAAGACACTGGTCGCCTTCGTGCATCAACAATCACGCATCCATTTTGCGAAGAGGGGTCCTTTGAACGTTTTGCCACTTCCTCGGCAATCCCCATGAAGTAACTATCCCAGTCCTTATGTTTTTGCATCTCTGAATTCATCACACTCCTTTTTTAAAAACTCTATCCTAGTCATACACTTCTGTCAATTATATCTTGCTTATGACAAGTGTTATTTACAACACAAAACAGAGATAAATACTATTTCCTAGAACCAAACACTCATTAAAGCCTTGTTTTCTTCACAAAATCACTACATACTAGATTTAACCTTTTCTAAGCCTAAATCTATCTTGGGGTCTATCTTATGCGCCGACCTTTTAGATGCTTTTTGTTATTTATTTATCTTATTATTTTTTCATTCTTATTTCTCTCATTAAGGTCTCCATCTTTAACCACCAACGCCACCTCCACTACACAGCCTTGCGTCGACTATCTTGTCGTCTTCGCACGCGGCTCCGGCGAGGAGCTCCACACCAATATCGATCATCAAGCCTTCTCTAGTGCTATGTCAGAAATATTCCATAAATTACCCCAATATAGTTATAAGTATTATCAACTAGGGGAATCCAATTCTTTCGGCCAACCATATCCTGCTATTGGTATTGAAGACCCCAAAGTTATCTCTGGAGCTATCCTAAGTGGCGGAAAGGCTTATGCCTTTGGACGAAGTGTTAAAGCCGGTATTAATGAATTGACTAATCTCTATCAACAAGTCACCAAAACCTGTCCAAACACCCAATTTATTCTTTCCGGCTATTCGCAAGGAGCCATGGTCATAACCTATACGATTAGACATCTTAATCCCGATAAAATTCTCTATGTCGCAAATTTTGGAGACCCAAAACTCTACCTACCAGAGGGAAAGGGGATTGTACCAGATGCCTGCAAGAATTTAAACCTTTCTCCATATCGGCAAAATATTCCAGACTGCTATGTCGAACACGGCCTGCTTGGTGGGTTAGATCCTTACGTCTACACAAAATATCGTCAGAAAGTCGGTGCCTGGTGCAATATCGCTGATTTTATCTGCGGCAGTACTTTTGATCCGCTCGGATTATCCGACCCCACTCAAAACTCAAAAAATAATATATTCACCAACATCTTTAACGGTCACGTTTCCTACTCAAGACGTGGTGCCTATCAAGAAGCAGCCCAGGTAATCTACCAAAAGATCACACAAAGATCCAATCAATCACCCACGCAGGAGCAAACACTCATTCATTATTATCATCCAGAACAACTAAATATTGGCTCACTATCTAAACTTTATTCCAACCGCCCTCAACCCTCTAAACGTTCACATATTAATAATGAATTGGTTATTATGTTGCCTACTTTTTTAACCGACCCAGGTGACGCCAGGGAATATTTACTACTCAATCAACTATTCGATAAGTCTTATAATCACCATTTTCACATTCACCTATATCAGTATGGTTTCTTTCCTACCAGTCTCCCAGACTCACCTATCTATTTTTCCCAAAAGCTTGATCAAAACGCCCCAGCTTCCTATAAACAAGGTGTAAGATATATCGCAAGCATGTATACAACTGACATGAGTCCAGAAGGCTGGGATCAAATCCTTAAAATTCTTCGTAGCAGAATCTATAATCCGCCAAACATCAATTTACCACGCCTTCTCGATCATTCATTTTATGACGTAATCGCTAATGCACCCTGGACCACAAAAGCCAACCATCTTCTTTTTCTATTAACCCCGAACCAAACAATTAATTTTAATTACGACAACAAGGAGCCACTTGCCGACTTGATTAATCAACAAATTAAGAAGAAACAACTTTCAACCTTCATTTATAATTTTAATCCTTCTCTTTCAAAATATCTTAAGATTTATAACACTGTTGACCCTGAAAATATTTTCAATACCGATCACGATCCCGATGATATTATTCAACGCATT
>CAUSFJ010000029.1:0-5658 GCA_963531135.1 uncultured Candidatus Saccharibacteria bacterium
TTCAGATGCGGGTATTTTGCCAAGGTTACTTGATATGGGATTTGAACCGTTCCTACTTGCTTCGACTTTAAATACTGTGATTGGACAGAGGTTGGTGAGAAGAGTGGCTCCTAAAAGAGAGGCTGTGCATTCAAATGAAATGGAGACAAAGCAGATAAATGATTTGGTGGGGAGTATTTTGCCGCAAAATCAGCAACAGGTGGCGATTGTGTCGGACGACTTAGGGTATACAGGTCTGCCGGTGGTTAATCCTAATGGATATACCTTGGTGCGGGGAATTGATGATCGAGAGACGCCTGGTGGATATAAGGGGAGGGCGGGCCTTTATGAGACAATTGAAGTGGATGACGATATTCAGAAAATGATTATTTCACATGCAACTTCGAGTGAAATTATGAAGTTGGCGAGGGCGAAGGGAACTTTGACGATGCGTCAAGATGGTATGATGAAGGCTTTGACGGGAGTAACGACGGTGAGTGAGGTGAATAGGGTGGCGTCAGACCTTGCTTAGACTAAACTTCTAAATTGCAATTAGTGAATTATCATAAACAATGAAGCTTATGCTAAAATAAGAGAAAAGAGGAGAAAAATGCAGCAAAATACACAGCCACAAGCAAATATGACGGGCCCAGCTCCAGCGATGGGTGTGGCTGGGGTGCCGCAGACGAATCCTATGCAGGCTCCAGTACAACAAGCACAGGTACAGGCGCAGCCGACGGCGATAACGGGAACGGCGGTAAAAACGACGGCGGCCAATCAGGCGGCAGCTGCTTCCACGCCAACTAGTTTACCGACTTCAATTAAGATTGAGACATTACTTGAAGAGTGTATTAGGCGTGGAGCGTCAGATTTACATATCCAGGTCGGACTACCTCCAATCTTAAGAATAGATGGCTCACTGACACCGATTCCAAATACGCCAGCCTTGACGAGTGAGATGGTGGAAAAATTGGTTTTCTCAACTTTGGACTCAATGCAGCGTGAAGTTTTGTCAAAGGATAAAGAGTTTGACTATTCATTTTCTTTCGGAGAAATTGCACGTTTTCGTGTGAATGCTTTTAACGAAAAAGGGAATTTAGCTGCAGCGTTTCGTTTAATCCCAACAAAGATGCCTACAATCGAAGAATTGGGTATGCCACAAGTTATTTCTTCGTTTGCTGATTATCCACGTGGGTTAGTACTGGTGACGGGTCCGACTGGTTCTGGTAAGTCTACAACTTTGGCAGCAATTATCAATAAGATTAACTCAGAAAAAGCGATGCATATTTTGACGATTGAGGATCCAATTGAGTTTACGCATAAGTCAATTCGATCTGTGGTCGCACAGAGGGAAGTGCATTATGATACTTACTCTTTCTCAAGAGCTTTAAAGTCGGCACTACGTGAAGATCCGGATGTGGTGCTACTTGGTGAGATGCGTGATCTTGAGACGATTTCTTCTGCGATTACGATCGCGGAGACTGGACACTTGGTATTTGCAACGCTTCATACAAATTCGGCAGCTCAATCAATTGATCGTATGATTGATGTTTTTCCAGCTGAACAGCAGCCGCAGATCCGTTCACAGTTAGCGGGAATTTTGATGGCAGTCTGCTCGCAGCGACTAGTGCCAGCGATTGGCGGGGGTCGAGTGGTAGCAGCAGAGATCATGATTGCAAACTCGGCTGTACGTGCAATAATTCGTGAGGGTAAGACACATCAGCTTGATAACACGATACAGACTGGTGCAAATGAGGGAATGCAGACGATGGATCGTACTTTAGCGAAGCTAGTACAACAGGGTACGGTGACCTACGATAGCGCAAGAGATTATGCAGTGGATATGCGTGAGTTTGATAGGTTGGTGAAGGGGATTTAATGAAGCGATTTATCTATAAAGCCAGAGACAGTAAAACCGGAGAAATGACTAAGGGGGTGATCCAGGCAGAAAATGAACGTACTGCTGGGAAGCTTTTGATCGAACAGGGGATGACGCCGGACCGAATTGATGAAGATATGTCAGGGGTTGGGCTATTTCAGCGTTTTAAAAATAAGATTACGATGAAAGATAGAATTGTCTTTACGAGACAGTTTGCGACTTTATTTGGGGCTGGTTTGCCTTTGTCTAATTCATTACGTACCGTAATCGAACAGACTGAAAGTAAGCCAATGCAAAAGGTAGTGGAATCAATCTTGGTGGACGTGGAGGCTGGTAGAACTTTAACCCAGGCTTGTGAAAAGTATCCGGATGTGTTTAATAAAGTGTATATCGCATTACTTCGAGCGGGTGAGGCTTCGGGTAGCTTGGATTCGTCACTGAAACGTTTGGCGGAGCAGCAGGAAAAAGATAACGCGATGATTTCAAAAATTCGTGGTGCTTTGGTTTATCCAGCAATTATTTTAATGGTGATTATCGCGGTATTGATTTTTATGGTGCTTATGATTGTGCCACAAGTTCAGTCATTATATAAGGATATAGGAAAGCCACTACCATGGGCGACGGGCGTACTAGTTTCACTTGCGAACTTTTTGGTGGCATCTTGGTGGTTGGTAACGATTTTGTTGGGGGTGGCGATTTATTTTCTATTTCAGTTTAGAAAAACTACAACTGGCATTGAATGGGCGGCACTAGCGAAGTTGAATGTTCCAATATTTAAGACAATGTTTTGGCGTTTATATAATTCGCGTTTCGCTAGAACGGCTTCGAACTTAATGTCGGCAGGGGTATCAATTCAGGATACTTTGCAGATCTCAGCGGAAGCGATGAATAACGTGGTATTGGAAAAAGAAATTAAGGAAGTCTCGGAAAAAGTTAAACAAGGTAAAACTTTGTCATCATCTTTGAAAAATCTTTCTTATATTTTACCATTGGTGCCTCAAATGGCTTCGATTGGTGAGGAATCTGGTAAAATAGATGAGATGTTGGCGAAGGCTGCACAAGTGTATGAGGACGAACTAGAAGAACAAATTCGAACAATTTCAACCTTGATTGAGCCAGTATTGATGGTAATCATGGCAGTAATGGTTGGCTTCATTATTGTGGCGGTGCTATTCCCAATATACGCAATTGTAAATGATGTACAGGGAAGTTTATAGTGAAGATTTTATGGACAGACGGAAGTGCTTCACCTAATCCTGGGCCAGGTGGATATGCTGTGATTTGTGATGGCCAGCCGGTGAGATTAGGGAGAGAAGAAGCTTCAACGAATATTCGAATGGAAGGCGCAGCAATGCGCGCGGCAATGCAGTTTTTGACTGGAGAAGAGGGGGAAATTCATTCAGACTCAGAATTTTGGATTAATGTTTTGACAAAATGGGCGCCTGGTTGGGAAAAAAATGGTTGGAAAAAGAAGACTGGACCTATTAAAAATCTAAATTTAGTAAAAGAATTGTATGAGCTATATCGAGACTCTAAGGTGAAACTGATTTGGGTGAAGGGGCATGATGGAATTGAAATGAACGAACTAACCGATCTGTGGGCGAATAAGGCGCGAGAAAATGAGGGGGCGGAAAATGTTGAAGTAGAATTGGTATCAACGGAGTAGGAAATGCGAACGATTATTTATAAGAGTAAATTAGCAGATCGTGATGCCTTTGAAGCGAAGTTATCACATTTAGATCATGATTTTGGGCCAGTTTATTGGCAGCATAACAGAGTTTTTGTGCCAAAAAATTATCAGAATCATAATAATTATCCAAGAATGATTTTGAGGATTGAAATGAAGGCGGTGGATCGTCCAGCGAAGTATGACTTAATTTGTAAGAGACATATTGAAGATTCTGGAGTGACCATTTCGCATGTGACGCAAGTGAGAGACTATGCGGAAGCAGCAAATATTTTACTGCAATTAGGTTTTGTGATGCAGGCAGAAATTCCACGTCGAAGGCAATCTCTTGAGATTAATAAAAACACAAAGGTTTATATTGATCAAATTGACAACCAGAAAGAGGATTTCGTAAAAATTGAAATCACATTGGATGATAATGAAAAAGTGGGGGAAGGACAGCGAAAATTGGAGGGAATTTTGGCTGAATTTGGTCTGACTGAAAATGATAGACTGAAAGAAACCTACGCTGACCTAGCATAGTCAAACTTTTTTGTGTTAAACTAGTTAGAAAAAGAGAGGAAGTATGGAGTCAGAAGATAGACCAGCATTTACAAATTCTGAGATTAAGAAGATTAGTGATTTTGATGTATTCTTGTGGGCAAATGAAATTGATGAAGTAAAGAATAATGTCTCTTGTGAGCTTTTTCTATTTAATAAAAATTACACTCCGTTTAAGATTCGTTATTCAGAAAAACTGACTAATTCTGTAAAACAAATGTTTATGGGTGAGGCAGTGGCTTTTGTGATTAAAGAGGCAGACAAAGGTCTGGAATGTCGTGAATACGAAAAATCAGATGGTGAAAATAAGGTGATTTATCGCACAGATCTCAACAAGGTGGTGAGAGCTGAGAGCCTGATTCGTTTGGTGGAAAAAGAATATAAGGATATTGATTATTTTACGGATAATGAGCACCAATTTAAGAAGGTGAAGGGCATTTTGGCGAGATTTACTTATCCTGGTGGGGATGGGATGAAAACGTTCTATATTGCAAAGGCGATTTCAGCCGCTTCAGCGCTTAACGCTAAGTCTTCTTGGGAATTAAATGGTGAGAGTTTTGAGCCGTTTAGTGCCGAGGTGGCACTGAAGATGCCGGACGATAATCAAGTTGCAATTATTGATGAGAATGTGGTAATTTTCAATCAGAGTAAGTTTGAGAACCTTTTTCAATATGATTTTAAGGCACAGATGCTGGCTGAGGCGAAAGCAAGGGAAATTGAGGAGAAGTATCAGCTATCTTTTGCTGAGGGATTAACCTTAAATGCTTTACTGCAGGATAAAAAGCCTCTCGTAAAGAAGCTGCAAGATATGGATATTAAAGAGCAGATGTCGCAAGAACAGCTAGTGGATTATTCTGACGAGATGAAATTGGAGTTAATGACAGACGATGACGGTAAAATCATTATCATGGATGATAAGGATTTGACGATGTTTGTGAATTTATTAAATGAAGATTATTATGTTTCACCGGTGAATGGTAAGCGTTATGAGATTAAGTCTAAGAAGCTACTGAATGAGCCGGAGGGCGAACCACCAAGAGGCTAAAATGCCAAGAATATATATAAAATGTCTACACTGTGGGGAAATTGAAGCGACTGTTTTAGGCGGTGGTGGTTTTTGTGAGGACAAAGAGCTCTGTTTAGAAAAGAGAGAGACTAGAGTAGTACTAGGGGTATGCGCTAATTGTCAGTGTAGAAAGCTAAACACGGGTAGAAGTTTGATTTTAAAGGGGGAGCTAACTCAGATTGCGTTAAGAGACCAGATGGATGATTGAATAAATAATTTATACACATTTAATAGATTATATTTTTGTATAAATTAATTATCCAAGGAGAAATAATGAAAAAAATTTATAAAGGAGCGGTGGCGGCTTTGGTTGTGGCGGGCGTGGCTTTTGCTGGAGTAAAGTTTGCTAGCATGCTGGGTAAGCATGAGACGGGGAAAAAATACTCAATTGTGAGTACGAGTTTTCCTGGTTATGATTTTGCGCGTGCAGTAGCTGGCAACAACACAGAAGTTTCTGTGAAGATGTTATTGAAACCTGGGGCTGAATCACATAGTTTTGAGCCTACT
>CAUSFJ010000030.1:0-5624 GCA_963531135.1 uncultured Candidatus Saccharibacteria bacterium
TGGATAGCACTACGAGTATCTTCCGCGCTTTTTATTCTCAGAAATAAACACTCAACAATATTACTACTAAAGCCGTAAAGTTTTTCTACTTATCAAAACATTAATTCTTATCATTAATACATTCGTCTTTCTTATCCAGATTTTATATATTCTTTAAGAAAAAAGTCTCAAGCAGCTTGAGACTCGTGTATTCATATCATAAAAAAGAAAAGTCGGCCAAACTGCGAGGAATGCCGAACTTTTCTTATAGAGTGTGGAGTTTTTTGGCTATATTGTTTGTTTTTGGCTTTGAATAATTTTTTTATTCAAAAGCTACCTCTATATTACCTCTCTATTTCGCTTATGTCAACAACTTTTTGAATAAAATTTTTATGAATTTTGGCTTCTTTTCCACACCCCATTTTTACCTCCCCCTGTAAACAAAAAGAGCACCAGAGGTGCCTTTTAAACTAATCTTTTATGGTGGAGCTGCCGGATACTGCCTCCGGGTCCGAAAAATCTCCATGATATCATTCTACATGCATAGTTCTTTGTTTCATCTCGGTTATTCCTAGAAGCTGCAATAGAACAAAACTTCTAGAACCCATGATTTATTTTTCTAGGCAACTTGCATCACTTAGTCGCCCCTATTCTCTTCTTTATAACAATTTAGATCTTCCGAGAAACTATATCTAAACCGGCCTATAAAAAATTAGGCGTAAACAGGTGCGTAAAGCACGTGCTTTGAAGTTGTTTCTTCACTTATTCAATACTTACGGTATCAATCGTCATGCCTGATATCTGTTAATAATCCGTCTAAGCTTTGTCAGCCCCAACTAATTCCAATTCTAACATATTCCCCGTTTTTCTTCAATTTTATATCATAAGCAAGATATCAATCATAAGCAAGATATCATTTTACCCCAGTTGTTTTATTTTTTAACCATCTTTTTTATTCAAAAAGTGCATATTCTTCGACTTTCCTCACCTACCTCGTTATATTAAAAATATGATTACAAAAGTATATTCAGCTATTCCCTACGGCTACAATGGTAAAATCATCGAAGTTGAAGCTAGCCTTGTCAAAGGCCTACCGGTATTCAATCTCGTTGGCATGGCCGACAAAACTATTTTTGAATCAAGAGATCGCGTCCGTAATGCCATACAAAATTCTGATCTTACATTTCCACTTCAAAAAGTCACTGTCAATCTCGCTCCCGCCAACCTAACCAAAACTGGGTCCACCCTCGACCTACCAATTGCCATCGCCATTCTTGCTGGCAGCAAGCAGCTAACTCCACTTAATATAATGCATAAATTCTTTGTCGGTGAACTTTCCTTAAGCGGCGATCTTCGACCTGTCTTTGGTATTATCAATATTGTTGAAGCTGCCAGGGATGCTGGTTTCACCGAAATCTATCTTCCTAGCGAAAATTTAAACTCCGCTGCCATCGTAGACAATATTAAGCTTTTTCCAGTTCAAAACCTACGTCAACTATTTCTTCATCTCAAAGGTCAAACGCTTATAACTCCAGTTACTTCCCAGAATTATCAACCAGCCCACTCATCAACAACTATGAAATTCGACACGACACTTGATCAAGTTTATGGTCTGAATTTTGCCAAACGCGCCCTCACCCTCGCCTTGGCCGGCCATCACAATATACTTTTTAGTGGTCCTCCGGGTAGTGGCAAAACCCTACTTGCCAAAACTATCCCAGCTCTTCTTCCTAGCCCCAGCACCCATGAGCTTCTCGAAATTACCAAACTAAAAGAACTCTCTAAAACTCTCAATATCGTAGGTTCTCGTCCATTCCGCTCACCTCATCACAGTAGTTCTACTTGCTCCATTGTCGGTGGTGGTAACCCCATCATACCAGGAGAAATCTCCCTCGCACATCACGGCGTCCTCTTTCTTGATGAACTACCTGAATTTTCCCGTCAAGTCATAGAAGCCTTGCGCCAACCACTCGAAGATCATCAAATTACAATCGCCAGGACCAAAGAAAAGGTCACCTATCCCGCAAATTTCATTCTGGTCGCCACCATGAATCCCTGCCCTTGCGGTTTTTATGGTAGTCAAACCAAACATTGCACCTGCACTCCAAACGAAATTCAGCGCTATCAAAAGAAGATTAGTGGTCCAATTCTAGATCGCATCGATATTAAAGTTAACGTTCCATATTTAGGAAATCAAAAAATTCTCGATCAGTTCAATCTGGCCACTCTCAGCTCTACCCACGAACAACCCCTAACCCACCATGTTATTAAAAATTGTATACAAGAGGCATTAGAGCATCAAAAATTCCGCTATCAAACAGATCAGCTCTTTAATGGAACACTTTCTTCTTCGCAGATTACAAAATTTATTCATCTTAAAGACCCCGAAAAAAAGCACCTTGAGCAAGCCTCCAGCAAACTTCAACTATCCGCTCGTGCCTTACTTAAAATCATTCGTCTTTCACGCACTATTGCCGATCTTGATCACTCAAACGATATTAAGATTCAACACCTATCGGAAGCCATTAGTTTTAACCAGCCATAACCAGGCCGCAAGCTTAGTCTAGCCCCTTGATAATCTCAGTTATTCTTGATATAATTCTATCTATTAAGGTTAAAAGAAAGGACTACCATTAGTATCAAAAATTCACGTACAAAAATCAATGGAGAAATCCGTTACGAATCTGTGCGAGTTATTGGAACTAATGGAGAGCAACTTGGCATTATGTCAAGCCGCGAAGCTCAGCTCCTCGCAAGAGAAAATGGCGTTGATCTAGTCGAAATTGCTGGAAACGCAAATCCTCCTGTTGTCAGAATCATCGACTGGGGTAAATTTCAATATCAGAAGATGAAAGAAGAAGCCAAGAATCGTAAAAAAGCTCGTGAAAAACAATCTGAGCTAAAACAAATGAAGATTGGTCTCAAAATCAGTGACAATGACCTCAATATTAAAATCCGCAAAATTAAAAGCTTCCTTGATGATGGCGATCATTGTAAAATCATGATCACTTTCCGAGGTCGTGAGCTTGCTCACAAAGAGCTTGGTAGCACTCTACTTGATCGTATTTTAGCTGAATTAGCTGAAGTAGCCATCGTTGAAGGAAAACCACAATTTGCTGGACGCAACTTATCAGTCGGAGTTCGGAAGAAGTAATTTCCTACTTCCACGGTTCCCTGATCGCTCCTTAACTCAGCTAGCCTGAGTACAAATATTAACTATAACTAAAAGGAAAACCTATGCCTAAATTAAAGACCCATAAAGGCACCGCAAAGCGTATTAAGATTTCCGGTACTGGAAAATTAATCCGTGAACGCGCCTTTGGTAACCATATCCTTGCTAAGAAGTCCAAAGCAAGAAAACGCAATATGAAAACTGCTGGTGCAGTCGAAGGTAAAATTGCAAAAAACATTAAGAGTGCATTAGGAGTTTAATCATGAGAATTAAAAGAGGTGTCGCTGCACGCGCAAAACACAAAAAAATCCTAGCTGCCGCTAAAGGTATGCAACATTATCGTACACGAAGTTTCCGTCTTGCCAAACAAGGCGTCATCAAGGCTCTTCGCTACGCTTACCGTGACCGCCGTAATCGCAAACGCGACCTACGTGCTCTCTGGATTACTCGCATCAACAACGCATCCCGCGAGCTTGGTCTAAGTTACTCTCAGCTTATCAATCTTATGAAGAAACAGAACATCACTGTTGACCGCAAAATCCTTGCCGAGCTTGCCGTTAATCAACCTTCTGCTTTCAAAGCTATTGTCGAAAAAGCTAAACAGGAGAATAAGTAATGGCTATTTGTGAAATCACCGGTAAAGGCAAGATGTACGGACATAATGTTTCGTTCTCACAGCATAAAACCCGTAAAGTATTTAAACCAAATATTCAAAAGAAAACCCTCATCATCGATGGTAAAAAGATTCGTCTAAACGTTAGCGCTGCCGCTATTCGTACCCTCAAGAAAAAAGGTTTTCTTAAATAATTAGAAAACAAAAAATAGACCCACAAAGGGTCTATTTTTTAAGTCTTTATTAAGCCGGGTTCTGTAACTTATGTTCTATCGATCCCCTATCACAAGATAACCATAACGGGGGGATATTAGATAAGCCGACAGTCATCTATCTAGACATCTTGTTGCCAAAATGTTCAAGCGGTGAGCGTGCATCCTCGAACAAAGGTTCTCTAGCACTCCTTGCAGCCAGTAGGGTTTACCATCGCCTATGTCACCATAGTACGCCGTGAGCTCTTACCTCACACTTTTCACCCTTGCCCGAAGGCGGTATTGTCTCTGTGGCACTTTCCCTATTTTTAAGTTTTTTGATGTATCACTACACTTCTAAACGATCAAACGGTCGCCGTTAACGACTACTGCGTTCTATGCTGCCCGGACTTTCCTCTTGGTTATACCAAGCGACTGTCTTGCGGACTCTTGAATATCCTACAATAAATTGCATCTAAAAGCTAGGATCCAAAGTGTCGATCTATCGCCTTATTCGCTTCGCTATCTGCAATTATATTTCGCTCTCTCTTCACATGTGTAAATGCCACTGTGTCAAAACTTTGAATAAGTCTATTAATGTCATTATAGATTGGCAGGATATCATTATTCTTAACTTGATATATTCCATTCATTTGATTCACCATCATTAGATTATCCGATACAAAGCGCACCGTCCTAAAGCCAAGTTCAATTGCCTGTTCACATCCTTCTTTAAGAGCATAATATTCTGCCACTCTAGAAGTCGCAAATCCAATAAACTCCCCACCCCTTTTAAGCTCCTGACCCTCCTCACTATATACCACGTATCCGATTCCCGATGGCCCAGGATTTCCCCTTGAAGCTCCATCCGTGTAAATAATTGGCCCATTAGCAGCACCCCGAAGCCCCACCGTAACTTCTCCATTCTGCCTGTTACCTGTTTTTCCAAGTTCAATTCCAAGTACTGTAGCCGAGGCCTCCTCGAAACTTAAGTTAGAAAAGATATCATCATTAAATCCTAAAAATTTATACGATGAATATTTATCACTCAGTTCAATCTTATTAGCTTCATTATCCTCAACGTCAATATCATATATAATATATAAACTATATATTTTTGAGGCATCTTCATACTCCGTAAATGTGATTACGTCTCTAAGCTTCATTTTCTTAACAGTCAGTGATAAATCCTCATCTACCAACCTCGCTATCGCCTCTTCTGGCTGCTCCCCCACTCGAATCTTGCAAACCGGCAACTCCCAGACAGTAGATATATCCGCACGTCCCTTATTCTTCTTTAACACCAAAAAATGATCCGCTTTCCGAATCATTCCAGCTATTCTAATTTTCTGCTTCATACCCACTCATATCTTGAAAAATCATAAACCCTAGTGACCTGTTTTTCCCTGTAATAAATACAGGTGGGTAGAATCTTATGCGTATCTCCACGGAGATAACACCGCGAAACCCCTGAAACATGACTATTCAGGAAAATCATGCCGCCACTAGGGTAACTTAATTATAGCATACCTTATTTATTTATTTTACACCCACAATAAAATAAAAGAATTTCAGTATAGAGACCATTATACTTGAAGTAAAAATAGACAAAGAATTTCCAAAAACGTATACCAAAATCAAAACCAGAAAAACCCCCATACCTTTTTCA
>CAUSFJ010000031.1:0-5545 GCA_963531135.1 uncultured Candidatus Saccharibacteria bacterium
CACTCAAATGGTGTGGCCACTGCGCCAAATGTGCCAACTCATATTTACTTTTCTGCCCATTTATTCCACCTCAGTTCCTCCAATCACTCTTTGGCGATCAAGATCTTTTCTTGGATCAAAATCTTACTCAAATCTTTAAAGGCCTTCTTGGTGTCGGCGGAGAAATGAAGCCCTTTGAATGTGTTGGTAGTGTTGAAGAACTACGTTCTGCCTACCATCATCGCATGATTACTCCGCCGATTCCAGTCCCACAAAATCCAAATCAGAAGGATGGCCCCGTTACATATTGGCAACCAGTTTACGCCAATCTTCCATTCATGGTTCCCGAGAGTAATTTTAATTATCTCGCGGAATCGGCCAACCAAGAATATTTCCGCAATTTCTACACTACCTATCAATCAGAGAATACTTCCGAACAAACAATGGCCCACAACGAGCAACTTGCAAAGAGCCACCAAAAGGCAGACCAGATCCTGGCCATGATCGAACGACGTAAACAACTCGAACAGCTAAGACGTACTGGTCGTCAAAGACAGCGTGATCTTGAATAGCTAACAGGCATTATTCTCTCTTTATTTTTTACCTAGGTTCTTGCACCATTTACTTTTTTACTTGAAAGCGTTAGAATAGAAAAAAGCATTAACAGAATAAAAAATCATGCCAAAGACAACTACAACAAAAAAATCAATCAATACCAAAACTAACCACAAGGTAGTCAAAAAAGCTGCCACCAGTACCAAGAAAGTCACTGCTAAATCACCTAAAGATTCTGGTAAACAAGATGCTTATTTCTGGGGCGGTCTCGGCATTATTCTTTGCGCAACCGGCGCACTTCTCACCCTTCTTTGGGGTGTTGGCACAATGTTAAATAAATAAAAAATAAAGTGGTGGGCAAATGAAATTTTACACAGTACGACATGGACAGACTGACTGGAATAATCTTGGCTTAAATCAAGGCTGGTCCGACACGCCATTAAATACTTTAGGACAATTTCAAGCCCTAAGAGCTCGCGATCAGTTAAAGGATGTGCGCTTCAATGTAGCTTATTCCTCACCACTGCAGCGTGCAGCTAAAACTTGCCAGATCATCCTCGGACGTGTCGTTCCCGATAAAGCTATCTTTGATGAATTAAGCCTTGAAGATGCGATCGAGCTCAACCATTTTTATCGTCAACATAATGATCTAAATAAAGATTGCTACATTCGTTATGCAGAGGATCTCATTGAACGCGGGCTTGGCGTCTTTGAAGGCAAGGAAGGCTCCAGAATTCATGAAATTAGCTGGAAAGATGGCTTTAATGCCGACCGTTTCAAGATGGAATCTGTACCACACATGTTTCATCGTATTGATCGCATCCTCAAGCAAATCCAAACAGATGCTCTAGAGAATTACGGCAATGATGCTAATATTCTAATCGCCTCGCACGCTGGTATTCTTCGCATTGTTGACTACGTCCTGCGCGGTGGTACCGAGCAAGGCCTCTTCTATTCCGCCCTTTATGATAGCTCCATAAATCTACATTTGAAAAACTGTGGGTTTAATATCTATGAACGATAAAACTTATCTTTCCCAAAACCAAAAACTTGTGATAAAATAGTTACAGACTATTGGACCTTCGCCAAGTGGTAAGGCAACGGGTTTTGGTCCCGTCATTCGCAGGTTCGAATCCTGCAGGTCCAGCCATAAAGAAAAACCTCTTTTGAGGTCTTTTTTATATATTTTTCTTATGGTCGCTTTTAAGTGTTACAATTAGCTTATGTATAGCATTAAGATTCTACAACTCAACGTGTGGGGCGGACGCATTAAAGATGGACTTACTAATTTTATCAAAGAAGGGAACTACGATTTAATTTGTTTACAAGAAGCCGTCTGGGACCGTAATCATACCAAAACCCTAGAGTATTTTATGGATACCGTTGATAAAATCAAAGAGGAAGCTAACTTCAAATATGACACTCGTAGTAGTCAATTTGGTATTTCAATTTTAAATAACATTATTCACTACGAAAGTGGCAATGCTATTCTTAGCAAAATTCCTTTTAAGCACTCTGAAGAAAAAATTCTGCATGGTGAGTACCGTTTTGCTACAAACCTAGATCAATACGAGCAAGCCGTAAAGCATAACCTTTATACCGCACAAAAAGTCATATTAGAAAATGGTCTCACCGTAATTAATTATCATGGTTACTGGCTAAAAGACCCACTTGGAGACGAAACTTCAGTCTTATGCATGCGCTCCGTCGCCGACATGATTAGCTCAGACAAAAACCCCGTTGTTCTTTGTGGCGATCTAAACGTTATTCCTAAAGCAAAAGCAATGCGTGAACTCGATTTTCTTCGCGACCTCACAGCTATTCATAATATTCCCACCACGCTGCGCAATATTCGCTTCACCAAAGACGTTCCATGTGACCATATTTTAATTAGCGATAATATAAACTATCAAGATTTTGAAGTCATCGATGCACCCGTCTCTGACCACTGTGCATTAACAGTTAAAATTAATTTCTAAATCTATTATTCCTCAGTAAAATCCGCATCCATCACTGCCTGCAATTGATAATCAGGGAATACTTTTTGAATCTCAGTCACAGCTTTCTTAAATGAAGCCAGTCTATTCTCTGCATCAAAACTCACCACAAGATCAAAACGCATCTGCTTCTCCGCCTCAAGCAAATAAAAACCATGCACCTGTCTGATATATTCCTGCTTTAGTGCAACTTCCTTTAGTTTTTGCTGCATCTTGATTACATGTTCGTCTTTTGTGTTTACGGAATAAACACCAATCGCCGTCAAAAGTACCCTATGTTCTTTTACTACTTTCACCGAAATCTCGCGCAATAACTGGTCAAGCTCCACCACGCTCAAAGTATCAGGCACCTCAATATGTAAAGACCCATTCCAACGATTTGGACCATAGTTATTTAAAATTAAATCGTAAACCCCCAGCACATTCTTAAAACCCATTACGGTTTTTTTGATAGCCTTCGCCACCTCAAGATCATTTTGTTCACCCAATAGTTGCGATATTGTCCCCTTTAGCATTTCAATACCTGATTTGATAATGATTACAGCAATCACTGCACCAAGATATGCTTCAAGCGCCAAATTAAATACCATAAATATCACGGCCGCTACAAGAGTTGAGAAGGAGATTACGGCATCAAGGGTGGCATCGGCTCCAGAATTAACTAAAGAATCTGATTTTACTTTTTCTCCTACCTTCTTCACATATGCACCTAAGACAATTTTTACCACTACGGCTACCGCAATAATTATCAATGAGGTCGGATTATAGTCCGGAGTCTCCGGTTTAATAATTTGTTTAACCGACTCGATTAATGACGTTGTGCCAGCATACAGAATAATTACCGCGATCATCATTGCGCTTAAGTATTCAATTCTCCCATGACCAAAAGGATGCTTCTTATCTGGCGCCTTTCCAGCCAATTTTGTACCAACAATCGTAATTATTGAACTTCCAGCATCAGAGATATTATTCACTGCATCGAGAACAATAGCAATCGAATTAGAAAGTAGTCCAATGCCAGCCTTGAACGCCGCCAAAAAAACGTTTGTAATGATTCCAATCACACTGGTTTTAATAACGATTTTTTCTCTTTCGTTATTTTTATTTAACTCTCTTAGTTCACTTAAATTCGACATTTTATCCTTGTAACTTCAAAATCAATAATAATCTTTCTATTTTACCATATCAAAAAAGTCAAAAACTATAGGGTTATCCAGAGACTCTTTTCTTTGCTATAATTACAACATGAATGATCTCGAAAAACGTCTCGCCGCTCTGCAAATCGACCTTGATAATACCTGGCAAAAACTCCAGATTAACCAAAAAATTGAAGATCTTAAAAATCTTGAAATTCAAATCTCTGAACCAGAAATTTGGCAAAATCCTGAACATGCCAAAAAAATAACCCCTAATTTTAGTCGACTCAAGGCAGAAGTTGAACCCTGGCAAGTCCTCAAAGTTCAGGCTTCCGACCTTTATGACATTATTGCCCTCAAGGAGGTAGACTTACTAGATGAGATCAACGATCAACTCTCTTCTATGGAACAGACATTACTTGAACTAAAAAAGGCGCTTCGTTTTACTAACCCTTTAGACGAGAAAAATGCCATTCTTCGCATTACTGCGGGCGTCGGTGGAACCGAAGCAATGGACTGGGCATCCATGCTCGAACGTATGTATCTACGTTATTTCGAAAAAAACCACTTCAATGTTGAACTTATTGAACGCACTGCTGGGGAAGAAGCAGGCATCAAAACTGCCGTTTATGAAATTTACGGAAATCACCCTTATGGTAATCTAAAGTCCGAACACGGCGTGCATCGCCTAGTTAGGCTCTCACCATTCAACGCCGATAGTCTTCGCCAGACCTCCTTTTCTCTAGTCGAAATTCTGCCCATCTTAGAAAGTGACGATGATTATAAAATAGACGAGAAAGATCTTCGTATTGACACCTACCATGCTGGCGGCCACGGAGGACAATCCGTCAATACCACTAACTCAGCCATCCGCATTACTCATCTCCCCACCAACACCGTTGTAGCCATTCAAAACGAAAGATCCCAGCTGCAGAATCGTGAAAAAGCCATGGAAATCCTGCGTGGCAAATTAATCATGATGCAACAAGAACAACAAGCTGAATCGATTAATCAACTACGCGCTGGCGAGTCGGCTAAGTGGGGGCAACAAATTCGAAACTATGTGCTTCAACCATATAAATTAGTAAAAGATACTCGCACCAAATATGAAGAGACCGATGCCGATGCCGTACTTAATGGCAAGATCGAAGGCTTTCTCAACGCCTATCTTGAGTCACAAATTGGTAGCTAATTACTAAATAAGTAATCTTCAACTATTCGTACCTCTAATACTATTAGCTAAACAAACGTATAAAATTTCTCGCATATAATCCCACAATTTACAAAAAATAGAGCAACGCTCTATTTTTTATTTCATGCTACAATAACCATAGACGTTATATAAAAAATTCATGTTATAAAGAGGGATTTCATGCCAGGTTTATCACCGAATCAACTTAATCATAACGAGATAACGGACCAAGAAAACAATATCAATACAACTGAACAAAAGACTCAGCATCTATCTCGCCTTCAAAACGAAATCGGCTCCAAGGTTCTCTCTCTTGTCAACTTCGAATCTAAACATAAAGATATTGTAGAATCCTCCTTCAATAAAGCTCGCCAAAACAAAGAAAAACTTCCAGGCAAAAACAATGAACGTAGAAACTTCGCCTACCTCTCTCGCCTAGATCGCATTGTCGAAAAGTATGGCGATAAAGCTGAACAAAAACTCTGGGCAGCCTCTGCCGAAAATCTCATCATGGACTATGAAGACATCCCAGAATCCTATTGGGAACAGCAAGAACAAATCTTAAGAGACAACGGCCAAGGTAGGGAATTAAGTAGATATGAAAAAGAAATCCTCGCTGAAGACCTCATTGATAAACAGCGTGAGTCTATCAATACCTGGGCTAACTACCTAGGAGATAAAAACTG
>CAUSFJ010000032.1:0-5538 GCA_963531135.1 uncultured Candidatus Saccharibacteria bacterium
TCGCCTAACTTTGGCACCTCATTAAGGCTGCTATCATTCTTATTACCTAATTCTTTATTCTGATCCTTATCATCCTGAGATATAGTATCCGCCTCGTTTTCTACCTCTATCTCAGTTTTCGTATCATTTTCTGTATCAGAACTATTGCCATCATTGGTAGTCTTCTCCGTAGCTAACACTGACACATTATTTCTCTTTCTATCTTTTATATAATCTGTATTTTTTACTTCCCCAAGATTAGTCTGTGGTTTTTCTACTACCACATCATGATGCTCATTTACTTTATCTTCTTTATTTATTTCTTCCTTATTCTTAGCTCCCCCTTCCTCATCTTTCTTCTCAGCTAATTCACCAGCCTTATTTTTAGGCTCCCCCTCTGTCTTTTTATCCGTTTTTTCAGATTCTTTTGAATCTCCTGAATTTTCCTTTTTTGTAGTTTCATCTTGTTTTTCAGGCTTCTTTGATTCCTCAGGTATTTTCTTCTCGTCAGAAGCCTTTGGAGTGTCAGGTTTCTTTGATCCCTCAGGATCCTTCTTCCCATTAGGATTCTTTGAAGGATCAGGCTTTTTTGGCTCTTCTGGACGCGTTTCATTTTCCTTCTTTTCAGTGACCGCATCACTATTCAGATAACCATCCTCTGCTTTTAACTTCATCCCTTCTTGATATTTTCTTGGAGCATCATGTACTGCATATCTCACATTCCGCGATGTCTTTGTCGTATCAAAACTTTTAACTCTGCAGTCTTTTCCAGGATACCATTCCACCATGCAGTCATCTTTAAAGAGAACACGACCATTGTAATATTGACCATCATCTAATTGCACCATAAACACAACATCATTTGACCATTCATAAAATAGATCGAAGGTTGGCTTAATCCAAAAGTAACGTTCACCTGTATCATGACGATCTTTAATCTCTTCATAATCGAATTTGCTAGCTAATAATTTTGTCGTCCATTCGTCATCAAATTTATTCGCCTCATATAAACCAGCATTATCAATTGCAAAACCATACCATCTAACCGATGCAAATCCAATTCTCTTAATCTTGTGCTGGCCTAGCCATTTCTTACTAATTGAGAACTCAATCTGGCTATTTGTTCTATCAATTCGATCAAGACTTACCGCAAGTTTCCCGTCTACAAAGGGTACTGGCAAGTGAATATGTCCGTCGTATTTTGGTGGTAATGATTTTAGAGGTTCAATCTCCCAATTTCCTTCTGGCACATTTGGATGTTCTTGATTTGGCACATTTGCACTCATTGACAACATTTTATTCGTCGCCATTGTCGGTACACTAAAATTCATTGCCATTACCGCGCTTGCCGCCACCGTTAATAGCCCCGCACCAATATAATTTCTCCTTATTACACCAGCTGTCGCCGTGGCACCTTTTTTGGTATTTCTGATGTGTTCATTCATTTTCTTTACCTCACTTAGATTTCTTTTGCCCACACCTTAACACGGAGTCCTCAAAATACGCAAACATTACCATTTTATTTTTTTATTTTACAGAGGTAAAATCTTCATTTTTTCACTTTGTCATAAGCAAGATATTTTAATGCATAAGCAAGATATCTACACTTTTTCACGCTAATACTTCCAATGAATTACATAAAAAAATACTCCGTTTCCGGAGTATTTTTAAAGTATTTAGAGATTAATATTTCTACTCTTCTTCCTCAGATTCCTCTTCTTTATCTTCTGGTAAGACAATTCCAAGCGATGCAACCGTATCGTCATCTGCAAGTCGCATAATTCTAACTCCTTGAGTTGCGCGACCTAATACCGGAATATCCTTAACAGCTACACGAATCGCCTGCCCCAAACTAGACATCATAATTACTTCTGAAGCTTCTGGATCTAAGGTATGTACCGCCACAATTGGGCCAGTCTTCTCCGTTACGGAAGCCACCTTAATTCCGACACCACCACGCTTATGCGTTGGGAAGTTAGAAACTAATGTTGCTTTTCCGTAACCGTTAGCTGACACTGCAATTAGAGTCTGCTTTGGATCCGTTACTACGTCCATCCCCACTACTTCATCTTTTGGCCTCAACCTAATACCACGCACCCCCATTGCTGAACGACCCATCGCCCTTACGTCTTCCTCATTAAAGCGGATTGCTTGACCAGCTGAAGTTGAAATAATAATGTCATTCTTCCCCGTTGTTGCCTTCACCCACTTCAATTCATCTCCTGGATCCAACTTAATCGTAATCAATCCATTTGAACGTACGTTCATATAATTCTTTGTTTCAGTCTTTTTGATCGTACCTTTTTTGGTTGCCATAAAGAGATAGCCCGTCTCAGGATCGATCCCATCACTATGCTTAATAATTTCCGTAATTTTCTCGTCTGGATGCATATTAAGTAGGTTCACCGCTGCAGTCCCCTTCGCAGTCAATGAAGCTTGCGGCACTTCATAAGCCTTCATCTTAAAGATTCGTCCCTGTGAAGTGAAGAAATACAAGAAATCATGTGAATTAGCTGTAATAATCTGCGAAATCACATCTTCTTCTTTCGTAGTCATACCTCGCTTACCTTTTCCACCCCTATTCTGACGATGAAAATCGGTCTGTGACACACGTTTAATATAGTTCTCTGCTGTCAATAGAACGACACTCTCCTCTTCAGGAATCAGTTCTTCTTCTGAGAACTTACCAAGCTCATGATTAAACATCTTACTGCGACGTTTATCACCATACTTCTCTTTCATGGCCAACAGCTCATCTTTAACTACAGCAAGCACCTTTGCTTCATCAGCAAGAATTTCTTCATATTTTGCAATCATTGCCATTAATTCTTGGAGTTCAGCTTCAATTTTATCTCGTTCAAGTCCTTGTAAGCGACGAAGTTGCATTGCCAAAATAGCTGCAGCCTGAATTTCAGACAAACCGAAACGCTCCATCAAGCGTTTATCCGCATCATCATAAGATTCACGAATTGTCTTAATTACTTCATCAATATTATCAAGAGCAATCTTCAAACCTTCCAAGATATGTGCGCGTTCTTTTGCTTTCCTTAGATCATACTCCGTACGGCGACGAATCACCTTCTGGCGATGCTTAATAAATTCCGCCAAAATTTCTTTCAATCCCATAATACGAGGCTGAATACCATTAACTAACGCCAAAACATTATAATGGAAAGTTGTCTGCAGATCAGTCATCTTATATAACTGGTTCAAAATCTTCTTTGGATAAGCGTCCTTTTTTAGTTCTACTACTACCCGAATTTTACCTCGTGCTGATTCATCCCTAGCATCAGCAATATGAGTCAATTTTTTATCCAATACTAATTGACGAACTTTCTCGATAAAAGATTCCTTACTCATACCATATGGCACTTCAGTGATTACAATATTAAAGCGACCATTTTTACGCTCTTCAATATCCGCAATCGCCCGGATAGTTACTGAACCTTTACCTGTTGCATAGGCCTGCTTCATTGGTGCTCCACCATAAACCTCAGCACCAGTTGGAAAATCAGGACCTTTTACATGCTTTAATAAATCATCAAGTGTTGCATTAGGATTATCGATTAACGACACGGTAGCGTCTACAACTTCCCCAAGGTTATGTGGTGGAATATTTGTAGCCATACCGACCGCAATACCCATCTGGCCATTAAGCAGAATATTCGGCAGCGCTGCAGGAAGTACTACTGGTTCTTTCTCTGTACCGTCGAAGTTATCACGAAAATCAACCGTCTCTTTTTCAATATCAGACAATAGCTCCGCTCCCACCTTATCCATCCGTGCCTCTGTATAACGGGAGGCAGCCGGATCATCACCGTCCATCGAACCAAAGTTACCCTGACCCTCCACTAGGGTATAACGCATCTTCCATGGCTGCGCCAAGTTTACCATTGCATCATAAATTGACGAATCACCGTGTGGGTGATACTTACCCATCACCTCACCAACGATACGTGCAGATTTTACCGTTGCATGTGGAGCCTTCCAGCCATTTTTATACATCGCATAAAGAATACGACGATGCACTGGTTTCAAACCATCCCTCACGTCTGGCAGTGCACGGTCGATAATTACTGACATCGAGTAACGCAGGAAGGAGTCTTCCATCACATTCTCAACCGTCAATTCCTCTACGCCGTCCTCAGCTCGCCTTGCCGTTAAGCCACCAACATGAACATCTTCCTCTATTTCACTAGTATCCGTTTCTTCAGTCTCATCTACTTCATTCTCGTCAGCCTCAAGCCTCTTCTCTTTTAAGTCTGGGGTTTTGCCCATAGTTTCATCTACACCTTTATCGTCAGTCGCATCTGGCACACCGCCAACCTTACTCACTTTTTCATTGTCTAGATTCTCTGGATTATTTTTATTCTCTTTCATCATCATTCCTTTCTAGACTAGAAGTCCAAATCATCAATTTTAACAGTTGAAGCTCGTGACTGAATAAAGTTTTTACGAAGTTCCACTTCCTGGCCCATCAGTTTCGTAAAGATTGCATCTGCCTTTTCCGCATCTTCAATATTCACTCTCACCAAAACACGATTATCTGGATTCATTGTCGTATCCCAAAGCTGTTGTGCATTCATTTCACCAAGACCCTTAAAGCGCTGTTGTGCAGTATATCCTGCTTGCTTAAATCTTTCATCCTCAGGGTTAATCTTTAAGCCCTCTTTCTTTCGCTCTTCAATTCTCGCGGCAATCTTTGCTTCCAACGCTTCTTCATCATAAATATAATCGATCTTCCTATTTGAGCCCGTACCCTTAATTAAGCCAAATAGTGGTGGCTTCGCAAGATAAACATGTCCCCCCTTTACTACTTCTGGCATATAGCGGAAGAAGAAAGTAAGAAGTAAGGTTGAAATATGCGCACCATCAACATCGGCATCGGTCATGAAAACAATTTTATAGTAGCGTAGACCCGATAGATCAAACTGATCACCAATTCCTACTCCTAAAGCCTTAATTAGAGATACCAGCTCTGCATTCGCATACATTTTATCCAATCTAGCACGTTCGGTGTTCAACACCTTACCACGTAGTGGCAAAATTGCTTGAATCTTTGAATTACGTCCTTCTTTTGCTGAACCAGCCGCCGAGTTACCCTCGACGATGAATAATTCACATTCTGTACGATCTCTTGATGAACAATCAGCTAGCTTTGAAGGCAAGTTCAATCCTTCAAACGCACCCTTACGAATTACATTATCGCGCGCCGCTCTTGCTGCCTTACGTGCTCGTGCAGCCAAAGTCGCCTTCCCTACAATTTTCTTCGCAATTGCTGGGTTCTCCTCAAGATAATAGCCAAAATATTCTGACATTACCTTATCTACATAACCACGTACCTCTGGGTTACCTAACTTATTTTTAGTCTGACCTTCAAACTCTGGATTTGGAATCTTTACAGAGATTACCGCCGTCAAACCTTCCTTAATATCATCACCAGTTAGGTTATCCTCTTTTTCTTTTAGCAGATTATTACGTCTCGCATAGTCATTAATTGTACGATTTAGAGCCGTCCTAAAACCAACCACATGTGTTCCACCTTCTGGGGTCAACACG
>CAUSFJ010000033.1:0-5359 GCA_963531135.1 uncultured Candidatus Saccharibacteria bacterium
TTTAAGGTTACGCTTGAGGCGTTCTTGCCCCACATACTCCTGAAAACTAGTCGGACGTAGACTGACTTCAATCACCTGTTCTTCAGTATCATCTTGATGCGAGACATTATCAATTACGCGTTCAATTGCCATGGTCGTCCTTTCTTCCGGGTTACTCTTTATCTGCTGGCGCTAGAGGGTTCTGTATTATATAATATATTGTAACATCTATGTTTAACTAAAGGAGGATTATATGTCTGATATTGATACCGAGACTTTTAAGAATAGTAAGACTTATTTGAATTTACAAACCGCTTTTGCCGGCGAGGCGCAGGCTAGAGTAAAATACCAGTTTTACGCTTCTCAGGCCAAAAAAGAAGGCTATGAACAGATCTCTGCGATTTTTAATGAAACCTCAGACAACGAAAAAGAACATGCAAAGCTGTGGTTTAAATACCTTCACGGTGGAAAAGTAGGCGACACGAGAAGTAATCTTGAGGCGGCAGCAGCTGGTGAAGATTACGAGTGGACTGAGATGTATGCCGAGTTTGCAAAAATAGCACGTGAAGAAGGCTTCATCGAGATTGCAACCAAGTTTGAAGGTGTGGCGGCAATTGAAAAATCCCATGAAGAGCGTTATTTGAAGCTAATGAAGAATATTGATGATGACATCGTATTTAAGTCAGACAAGGTGACGGTTTGGAAGTGCCGAAACTGTGGCTATACTTTTGTGGGCGAAGAAGCACCCGAAGTTTGTCCAGTCTGCGCTCATCCTCAAGCCTTCTTTGAAATTCGTGCAATTAATTACTAAGACTGTATTAGAAAATAAGCCTCACGTGGGGCTTATTTTTGTGCAGATGTAACGAAAAGAGCGAAACAGCTGATGATATTGCAAGAGAGGCTTTTATTATTCCCCAAGATGCATTAGTGAATGAGTGATGGCGGCGGCGAGAGCATCGGCGGCATCATCAGGTTTTGGCACTTCGGTAAGTCCGAGATGAAGCTTAACCATCTCTTGCATTTGTTTTTTGTCGGCACTACCGTAGCCAGTCATGGTTTTCTTAATTTCGTTTGGTGTGTATTCAAAGGTTGGGAGATTATGCTGCTTACAGACAAGTAGAGCGACACCTCTGGCCTCGGCGACAGAAATGCCTGTGGTGATATTTTTGGTGAAGAAGAGTTTTTCAATACTAACACAGTCAGGCTGGTCTAATTTAATGATTTCATGAAGTGATTCATAGATATCGAGGAGACGCTCCTGGAGAGGAGTGTGGGCGGGAGTAGTAATTACGCCATTATCGATCATCTTAGCGCGACCAGTAGTGCGACCATTTTGCTGCTTAATCTCAATAACACCAAAGCCGCAGATGCCAGTGCCGGGGTCAATACCTAGAATGCGCATGGATTAGTTCCCTGATTTTTGAGAAGCTGGAATGAGATTTGTTTGGTGAAAATTTTAGAATTATTATTCATCTGGTGATATATTTATTCATTAACATATTGGATCAGAGTAGTACGTAAATCCTTGACAGGAATAACGAAGGGGTCGCGAATAGTAGCGGGGGCGATGGCGTGTTTGAACCCGAGTTTCTTCGCTTCATTGATTCGCTGATCAGGACGGAAGGCAGAACGAATTTCACCACCAAGCCCAACCTCACCAAAAACCACATACTCTTCGGAAAGCTTACGGCCGGCGGCGGCAGAGGCGATGGCAAGACAGACTGCAAGGTCGGCGGCGGAATCTTTAATCTTAATACCACCAACCACGTTTAAGAAAATGTCTTTATCACTGAGATTTAGTTTGGTGCGCTGTTCGATGACTGCGATGAGTAGATTGAGGCGATTAAGATCAAAACCGGAAGCGGCGCGCTTAGGGTAGCCGAAATTAGTGGTTGTACAAAGCGCCTGAATCTCAACCAAAAGTGGACGAGTGCCTTCCAGAGTAGCAAGAATAATTGAGCCGTCAGTATTTTGGCGCTCGGCGAGGAGGGCGGCGGAAGGATTCTGTACTTCGCTTAAGCCTTTTTCGTTCATTTCAAAGATCGCAGCTTCGGAAGTAGGCCCGAAACGATTCTTCACGGCACGAATGGTTTTGAAACCACCATAACGATCACCCTCAAAATTGACCACCACATCAACAAGATGCTCCAAAACTTTAGGACCGGCAAGAGTGCCCTCCTTAGTGACATGACCAACAATGATCACAGCGGTGTCTGTGGACTTGGCGACCTGAATGATGAGGTTTCCAGCATTAGTAATTTGAGAGACGGTGCCAGGCGCGGAGGAGATTTCGTTGATGGCGAGAGTCTGAATTGAGTCGACAATCACTAGATCAAACTCACCCTCACGAACGGTCTTGGCAATATCATTGCCAGAGGTAGAGCTGGCAAAAACTAACTTATCAGAATCAGCGCCGAGACGAGCGGCCCGCATTTTGACTTGGCTGGCCGACTCTTCACCAGAGACATAGAGCACCTGATGTTTTTTGGCAACTTCAGCACAAATTTGCATTAAAATAGTGGACTTACCGATTCCCGGCTGCCCGGCAAGAAGCGTGACGGAACCGCGTAGAATACCACCACCAAGTACTTCATTGAGGCCGGGAAATTCAGTTTTAAGACGTTCCTTGTCGCTAGTAACCGTAATCTCATTAATCTTGGTGAATTTCAAAAGTTGACCACTAGTCTTGGCCTGAGAGATAGCATTTTTTCCACTAGCTTCACTAACCACAAGATCTTCAATGATGGAATTCCAGGCATCACAGTTATTACAATGCCCCGCCCACTTTGAATATTTGGCCCCACAATTCTGACAGACAAACTGGCTAGTGTTTTTTCCCATACTAAAATTATAACAGGCTTTAGTGGTAAAATAAATTTATGATAAGAGAGTTAATTAACGAATATTTGGAACTTTATCCGGAAGAAGCAGAAGATCTGCTGATGGCAAGGAAGCTGGCCGAAAAGGCGGGGATGGATGAAGAAAGGATATTTGATAGAAAAAACTCGGATGGCCATTTTACGGCCTCGGCTTTTATTATCTGCCCTAATTCTGGCAAAATTTTACTCTTAAAACATAAGTCCTTAGATATTTTGTTACAACCGGGTGGACATATTGAAAAAGAGGATGCTACACCATTTGCGGCAGCACTACGAGAGCTTGAGGAAGAGACAGGATGTCTTAATTTGGATAAAATAAACTATCTCGCAGTTCTTCCAGATGACCCACTGGTGCCATTTCGTATTAATACCCATAAGATTCCAGAGAATCCCAAAAAAGGTGAGCCAGCACACTTGCATCATGATTTTGGTTATTTGTTTGACATAAATGAATTGCAAGAAATAATAATCGATCCAAATGAATCTGATGGTTTTCAGTGGGTTGACCTGGAAGAATTCTATAAACAGCCACATTTTGCAGCAATCGCCCCGAAGGTGAAAAAGTTCTTAGCAGAAAATCGTGTATAATATGGGTATGGTTGAACAAAAAACAAAGAGGGGGTTTACGATTATTGAATTGGTGGTGGTGATCTTTTTTGCTTCCCTGTTACTTGTGCTATTCTTCTTACAGAAGCTGAATTTGGATGCGATGCACCGCGATGAACAGCGCAAAGAGGCGATTAATGCCATGTATTATGCACTTGAGGAAGGCTTCCACGCAAAGAATGGATACTACCCTGAGAAAATTTCTGAGGAAAATTTGACGGTGATGGACCCAAGTCTGTTTACGGATCCAGGTGGAGTAAACTTGGGACGTGAAGGAAGTACATATTCTTACGAAGCAGCAAACTGTTCGAACGGAAAATGTAAGGAATACACTCTTAAAGCACAGATGGAAAAAGAGGACACCTATATCAAGAAAAATAGAAGCTAGAAGACTTAAAAAATATCCACCAGGTTGGTGGATATTTTTTATTACTTTTCGATGACTTGATCGATGATGCCGTATGCTTTGGCTTCTTCGGCGGACATCCAATTATCGCGATCCATATCTTTGATGACCTGAGCGACAGTTTTACCAGTATTCTTAGCCATAATCTCAGCGAGGCGCTTCTTTAAGAAAATACCTTCCTTTAACATGATTTCCTGGTCGGTAATTTTACCTTCAGTGCCAGAGCTTGGCTGATGAATCATAACGCGAGCATTTGGCAGAGCAAAACGTTTGCCCTTGGCGCCACAGCTAAGTAACATAGCCCCCATAGAGGCTTGCAGGCCAATACCGATAGTCTGAACATCTGGCTCAATATAATTCATAGTATCAATAATAGCAAGACCATCATAAACAGAGCCACCAGGAGAGTTGATGTAGAGCTTGATGTCTTTTTTAGGATCTTCGTGGGCTAGGAAAAGTAATTGCGCGATTACAAGATTAGCGGTATGGGAATTCACATCTTCACCCATAAAGATAATGCGGTCGTTTAAGAGGCGCGAATAAATATCGTACGATCTTTCACCGCGATTAGTGGTCTCGATGACAGTGGGAACGAGATAGTCGTTTGCTTTATTTAGTTGATTTTTCATATTACTCCTTTATTTATTAACTATTAGACAAACCCTTATCGACTTTAGGGATGGAATTGGAATTAATCTGATCAATGAGTTCATTGTTATGATAGATGCTTTGATTATATTTTGCGATCTCTGAATTAAGCTCCTCGATAGCCTGCTTTAGTTGATCATACTCTCGATTAAGCGTATCAATACGAGAAACAATGGATTGGCGTTTAGTATTAAAATCAGATTGACTACTGAAGTCACCGCGAGCGGCGCGTGAATTGAAGTTGGAAATTACTTCATTTAACTGCTGCTTTTGAGTTTGATATTCTTTAGTTTTATTTTCTATGGATTGCTTTTTAACTTCAATAGATTCTTTGAGGCGATCGGTTTGGCGCTGAAGCTCGGTAAAGACATTATGATATTGTTCGTTAAATTTTACGATTAACTGACGATCGGTAAAATATCTCTGGTAATAACGCTCAAGTGGCGCAGGAAGATCTTTGACCTCAGTGCCAATGCGAGAATGTAGCTCATCATAAAATTCGTCAGGATGATAATTTTGCATAGAGGTGCGAAGATCAGAGCCTGCGGGAAGATGATCATAAACTGATTGTAGCTGATCTTTTAGATCTAACTTTTCCCAAAAAAGCAAGCGATGGTAGGCGGCATGCAACATTTCATGTGCCGTAGTCACTTCACGAACACCGGGGAGCTCAGATGAATTTACATTATAGACATAGAGGCGATCCTGGTCTTCACGATAGCAACCAAGAACATAGATCTCTTGGCTATGACTATTGCAGCTTTGGTTAAAACTTGCTTTTTCTTGCAATTCTGGATGAGTGGCACGAAGGATGAGCTTCGCACGACTGGTTAGATTGAGA
>CAUSFJ010000034.1:0-5312 GCA_963531135.1 uncultured Candidatus Saccharibacteria bacterium
AAGCCCGAGATCTTTAATCATTTGTTTTGGCGTACATTCGGCATACAAGGATTTTTCTGGTTCAAGACTTTTACCATCACCTAGAATATAGATAGCTAAAGGTTCAGCAATACCGATGGCATATGAGAGCTGGACCTCACAGCGAGATAACTGATGTTCTTTGAGATAGCGAATGGCAATTTCGCGAGCTTTATAAGCACCCGAACGATCTACCTTGGACGGATCTTTACCAGAAAAAGCACCGCCGCCGACCGGAGCAAATGATTGATAGCTATCAACCACGATCTTACGACCGGTAAGGCCGGCATCACCTTGGAAACCACCAATAAGAAACTTACCTGTTGGATTGACCCAGAATTTTTCAATATTTAAGCCGAATTGAGCAGCTAGCTCTTTTGCTTTGTCGATCAAGATTTGATCAGTCTCAGTACGATTTTCTTCGGTGTTTTGATAGCTAATGGTCCAGTCTTTGATCTTTTTAAGGTGCATTTTGCGGTCATAAATACCAGTAATTTGAGTCTTGCCATCAGGTAAAAACCTCTGGTCTTTTTGACGTAGTTCATCATAGAACCTCGAAAACTCCTGCAACAAATGCATGGCGACTGGCTTATATTCTGGTGTGTCATTACAGGCGAAGCCAAACATCATACCTTGATCTCCAGCTCCTCCAACCTCATCATTAGTGCCGAGTGCAATATCATGACTCTGCTTGCCTAGGTTATTGATAATTTCAATATCCTTTGGATCTCCTGATTCGACAACATTGATTGCACGATTATTTTGATCAATATAGCCAACATCTTTTAATACGCGCATAACAATTTCTTCGACGTTAACCTCAGAGTTTGAGGCTACTTCTCCAGTGATAAAGATTTTACCTTTACCGCCCATAACTTCAATACCACAACGCGAATGCTTATCTCCTTGTAAGAAGGCGTCAAGTAAGGCGTCGCTAATTTGATCGCAGACCTTGTCAGGATGACCACGAAAAACAGTTTCATTAGTATATAATTTCATACAATGCTTTCTTGTGGTCCCTAATTTTTACTCTTTAATAATAGCACAAAAAGCTCAAGGTTAGAATACTTATATTAAGTAGGTCACCTTGAGCTTGATTGATAATGGCTCTAACTACTCTAAAAGTCTTACTGTAGCTTCTTGCGAAGAATCTCTTGCGCCATGCTTGGATTAGCCTTACCGCGAGAGGCTTTCATAACTTGCCCAACTAGAAAACCGAGTACTTTTTCAGAGCCAGCCTTAAAGTCAGCCACAGCCTGTGCATTATTTGGATCGGCGAGAACTTCATCAACAATTTTTTCGACTACACCGAGATCGTTTTCTTGAATAAGATTGAGTTCTTTAGCAATAGCCCTAGCTTCTTTAAAATGCATCTCTGGAGTAAAGAAGCGTAGGAAGACTTCCTTAACGCTGGTGCTTGAGAGTTCATTCTTAGCAATCATAGAACTTAGATCCATTAATTGCTTAACGCTTGGCATTGGATCGTTCAAGAGGCTACTGTTCTCTTCAGCTAAGAGTACAGAGGTAAAGAGGTTGGAGATTTTTAGGATGGCAGCTTTACTGGTTTCTTTATCGATACCATGGATATCATATTCAGTCTTAAGGTCAGCTAAACGATCAACTAGTTGTTTATAATCAAGGAGAATTTCCAAGATATCTTGAGAAATAATCATGCCAAGAGTATTACGATAATCAGCTGGAAGAAGCGGCATAGCTTCACGTTCCTTTTTCACCTGTTCTTCTGTCAATCGGATCGGTGGAAGATCTGGCTCTGGCATATAGCGGTAATCTTGAGCCTCTTCCTTAGAGCGCTGAGAAGTGGTTTTGCCTGTAGCGTCATTCCAACCACGAGTTTCTTGAGTAATGACTTCTCCAGCGTCAAGCATTTTGCTTTGTCGTTCATATTCATACTCAATAGCGCGCTCAACCGAGCGGAAGGAGTTCAAGTTTTTGATTTCAGCACGTTTGCCAAGAGTCTTACTTCCCTTCTCGGCTAGAGAAATATTGACGTCAAAACGCATATTACCGTTATAGAGGTCGCCAAAACAAACTCCGGCAAAGGTCATTAGGCGCCAAAGCTCTTTACAGTAGTCATGAGCGTCATGGGCTGTATGAATATCTGGCATGGAGACGATCTCAATAAGCGGAGTATCGGCACGGTTAAGGTCTACGAGCGAATAATTATCAAAATGATTTAGCTTACCAGCGTCACCTTCAAGATGCGCGTGCTCGATACGGATCTGCTTACCGTTTGGAAGCTCAACATAACCGGCACCGATGATTGGCTGATACATCTGGGTAATCTGATAGCCCTTTGGAGAATCTGGGTAGAAATAATGTTTGCGATCAAAACGTGAAAGAAGATTAATTTCGGAATTAAGCGCGAGCCCGGCCCGCACTGCCATATTAACAGCTTCACGATTTAAGCGTGGCAACATGCCAGGCAAGGCATATTCTACAGGTGAAACACAAGAGTTTGGCTCTTTTCCCCTAGCATCATTGTCGACTTCAGAGAAGAGTTTGGTTTTGGTAGCGAGTTGTACATGACACTCGATACCGACGGTGATTTCATATTTTTGTTCAGTCATAGTTTCTCCAATTAAATTGCTCCTAGATCTTTTAAGGCCTGACGAAAACTCGCTAAGGCATGCTTAGCTTGATTATACTCTAAATTAAAATCTTGCTCATGGGCAATTTGATTACGTTGTTTATGAGCATACCAAACAGAGTTGAGCTGAGTAAAGCGTGTGCTGGAAGCTTTTAGTCTTTCTCCCATAGTTTTTCCTGGCACCCCAAGCTCCATAAGCGCACGGTCGAGTAGTTTGTCCGCCTCAATGACGGCTGCGTTATAAGATAATTTATTGTCACGAGTTAGCGAGTTTTCAATTTTTAAAAATCTGGTTTGATAATCCTCAACGTCAAAACGGTGACTGCGACGGCCAGTGGAAGAAATGGCGATAAAGACAAAGACGCCGACAATCAAAATCGCAATTAGGAGGATTAAAGTTGAGTATGGCATTAATTTAACTCCTTAGCGAAGTATTTAGCAAAATCTAGAATACTTTTATCGCTTCTTCTTTGGCCGATCAATTGCAGACCAATTGGCATCTTAGTGTCCTGGCTTTCACCAGCAGGATAGGCGAGACTTGGGAGTCCGGCAAGATTAATTGGCACACTCATAACATCTTCAAAATACATTGCAACTGGATCACTGACTTTTTCGCCAAGCTTGAAGGCTGGGGATGGCGAAACAGGAGTGAGGAGATAGTCGCACTTTTCAAAAGCTTTTTGATATTCTTCAATGATCAGAGTACGTGCCTGCTCGGCCTTTTTAAAGTAAGCATCATAGAATCCGGAGCTTAAGACGAAGTTACCGATCATGATACGACGCTTGTTCTCTGGCATAAATCCTTCGTTGCGTGAGAGACCGAATACTTCACTTAGATTCTTAGCATGTTCGGAGCGGTAGCCATAACGAATACCATCATAGCGTGAAAGATTGGAAGCAACCTCTGCTGGCACAACAATATAATAGACGGCGAGAGCATACTTAAGAGTCGGCATCTCTAGCTCAATGATCTGATGTCCAGCAACTTTTAGTTTTTCAACCTGAGAATCTAGGACACGTTGAACTTCGGGATCAATGGAGTCATTTCTGAAGTCTTTAATGATACCAATCTTGGCGCTTTTTGGAGCAATTTCTGGAACAAAATATTTTTGCTCTTCGTGGTTATAAAAACTAGGTAAAGTAGTAAGATCTTTTTCATCTTGGCCGGCACAGATCGACATTAAAAGATCCATATCCTCCGCGTTTTTAGTAAAGAAACCGATACAGTCGGTACTAGAAGCCATGGCCACAACACCATAACGAGAAATTGTACCATAGGTTGGCTTAAAGCCGTAAACGCCATTAAATGAGGCTGGCTGACGAATGGAACCGCCGGTATCTGTACCCGTAGCAAATTCAACAATATCAAGAGCAACGGCTGCAGCGGAACCACCAGAAGAGCCACCAGGCACACGATCAAAATCCTTAGCGTTATGGGATGGACCAAAGTAGGAATTTTCAGTCGAAGAGCCCTGGGCAAAGGCGTCGAGATTGGTGCGACCAATCATGATGGCGCCAGCTTCTTCGAGCTTCTTGACGGTGGTAGAATCGATTGGAGAATGAAATGGCTCAAGGATTTTTGCGGAGGCAGTAGTGTTTCCCTCTTTACTTAAGAAATTATCTTTCAAAGCATAAGGTACACCAGCCAGTGGTCCGACCTCTTCGCTAGCGGCAATCTTCTTATCAATTTCTTCAGCCTTCTTCAAGGCTTTCTCTTCGTCTGCTAGTGAAACGAAGATATTATATTTTGCAAACTGGCGAGCTTTTTCAAAGGCTTCCTTCACCAGACTAACGGCAGAAATTTGCTTATTTGCAATCTTCATTTTGGTCTTCCTTTTTTTAATTTCTGAGATATTAGATATTTAAATAATTTAGAGTACTTTTGGCACTTGAATCATGTCTTGCTTTGATGCAGGCGCTAGATTTAAAAGCTGCTCTCTCGAAGCATCTTGTGGTTTGACTTCATCCTCTCGCCAGACATTTTCCATTTCAAAAACCTGATAAGTTGGTTCAACACCATCAGTGTTTAACTCATCCAGCTGTGAAATATAGTTAACAATATTATCTAAATCTCGCTGCAAGCCTTCTACTTCTGTCTCTTCGAGGGATAAATTAGAAAGTTTTGCTAAATGCAAGATATCCTCGCGTGTATTTTTCATAGCTTAATTATATCAGAAAAATCAGAGACATAGCCGAGCTTCTGCATGGCGCGATGTATTATGTCAAAATCATCACAATTACTCTTAGTTAGTTTTGAATATGGGACATAGTGCCAATTTTTGGGAAGCTTTTTTATCTTTGCTGATGCAAAAATAGCATTTTTATTTTTTTCTTGAAGAATAATATGTCCGAAACGAATTTTTACTTTAAAAAGCTCTTCAAATTGCCGCTTTACACCTCCCTGGGAGTTGAAAGTAGGAAGTTGATTTTCGTAGTCCAATAAAAATACGATTTTGTTTTCTGATTGAACGTCAGAATATTTTATATTTTTTGCGAGAATTATTTTGTAATTCATAATATTAGTATAACAAAAAAATGCCCCTCTTATGAGGGGCTAGATGTTTTAGTATCTGTTTTGTTCGTGGTTTTTATTTATTCCATGTTCTCTACAGATATTTTTTATTGATAACTGTATTAGTCGCGGCGTAATTGTTTTTCAGAAATAATACGCTTGCTACTGAGATAA
>CAUSFJ010000035.1:0-5295 GCA_963531135.1 uncultured Candidatus Saccharibacteria bacterium
ATTTCTTCAATCCACCTCGCCCAAGTATTATTGGGCTTAAAACTATTAAAACTCTCAAAAACTAATAAAATATGCCGTCTTTGATTGTTTATTAGGGGCAACCCGAAGAGTCCCATCATTTTCTGCCTGATCATAAAGATCCGCAAAAGCTATTCGCATATATTTCTCGACACTACTACGATCATATTCATATCTCCCATCCGTATCTAGATAGATATCTTTGTATTCATCATAGCGATCATCATTTGTTAAAAAATTTCTGAAGGTCAATCTCCTTACACCATAATTGTCTGCAAGTTTATTAATTTCATTGAGATTTCTAATTAAACTATTGTGTACATCCTTTCGAGCACTTAGATAGGCCCTTCCATCAATTTTTTTCAGATCAAAGTCTCGCTCCGCTTCAATATGAGAACAAACTTTATCAGGTAAATCGCCCAGAATCTTCAACTGTGCATCGCGCTCTTTAGGATTTGGATTTTCCAGAATTTTCTGCTTCAAAATCTCAGTTCTTTCTTCGTAAAAATTACCCGCATACACCTCAGCCGTAACAGTGCGGTCACTCATTGAAATCCTTTCCTCACGATCTTTTTCGTATTTCGAAGTATAGCAGGCATCATATTCGGCTTCTTTCATTTTGAAAAAAGCTCCACCCACTTCATCTTCCCATTTTATAAATTCAGTTTCCGATATTTTATTATCTTTCACTCTTCGATCAAAAGCTTGCTCCGCCCCCACATAGTAACGCGCCCAGTGTCTTGTATCTTCACGTCTTCGCTCGACAAACTCCTGTTCACGCTTGACGCGTTCCGCAAAATCATCAAACGCGCTCGTATTTTTATTTTGACTATTAGAATTCGATAGTCTCTCCCCGGACACTTTACCTCCTTTTTATTAATTTTAACATCAAATTCTCAGATTTTAACCTCTTTACATTTTTAAAAATCTCTGGTAAAATAGGTAAATAATTTATGGCTAGTCAAAAGGAAGTGATCAAATTAGGCGGCACTGTCGTCGATGCATTACCAAATACTCAATTTCGAGTAGAACTTGAGAATGGTCATATTATTATTGCGCACATGAGCGGAAAAATGCGCAAAAACTTTATCCGTCTTGTGCCAGGTGACAAGGTTGAGGTTGAACTTACCCCTTACGATCTTACGAAGGGCCGTATCAGCTTCCGCCTTAAATAATATCAACCCTATTTTGGCGAACTCTGAAAAAATTTTCCGCTTTTTCATTAGTACCTGAAATAGATTAACAAGGAAAGGATTTTTACACAGTGAAAGTACGTGCAAGTGTAAAGAAAATCTCCCCTGATGATATCTATGTTCGTCGTAAAGGCGTCCTTCGTGTCATCAACAAGAAAAAACCTAAGAATAAGCAAAGGCAGGGTTAAGCATGGCAAGAATTGCTAGCGTAGTCATCCCTTCCGAAAAACAAGTATGGATTGCCCTTACTTACGTTTTTGGTATCGGACGCACTACCTCAAAAGCCATCCTTGCGGAGGCCAAAATTGAGCCTACCACTCGGGTGAAAGATCTCACCGAGGCTGAGGAACAGAAAATCAACGACATTATTTCTAGCAAATATCAAGTCGAAGGTGATCTGCGTCGCCTCGTAACAAACAATATCAAACGCATTAAGGATATCAATTCTTATAAAGGTATCCGTCACAAGGCTGGTCTTCCAGTCAACGGCCAACGTACTCGTACGAACGCACGTACACGTAAGGGTAAGGCGATCGCGGTCGGTGGAACACAACCAAAAGCAGCAAGTAAAACCTAGTTAGTGGAGTAAAAATATGACAGAAGAAGTTAGAACTGAAGAAGTCAAAGTCAAAACCAAGAAAGGCAAGCGCATTGTCACCTCTGGTCAGGTCCACGTCAAGGCCACCTTTAATAACACCATCATCAGCATTTCCGACAAGAAAGGCCAAGTCCTCGCTCAGTCATCTGCTGGTGCTAACGGTTTTAGAGGTTCCAAGAAGGGTACAGCTTACGCTGCTCAAATCGCCACTGAAAAAGCTGGTGAAATTGCCAAAAAAGATCACGGTCTGAATTCCGTCGACGTTTACGTCAAGGGTATCGGTCTCGGTCGTGATAGCGCCATCCGTGCTATCTCTAGTCTTGGCATTAAAATTGATAGTATAACCGACCAAACACCTATCGCTCATGGTGGTGTACGTCCTAAAGGAGAGAGGAAACCGTAATGGCACGAGATAAATCTCCAATTGTCAAACAAAGTCGTCGCGAGGGCTTTGCCCTAGCACCAAAAGCTCACAAAATCATGGCTAAAAAATCTGGTATTCCAGGTCAGCACGGTGATATGCGAGTTCGCGGTGGTAGTTTGTATCTTACCCAACTTCGCGAAAAGCAAAAAGTTCGTAGACTTTATGGTCTTCTCGAAAAACAATTTGCTAAATTGATGAAAGAAGCCCAAAAGGCCGAAGGTCTAACCGGTGAAATCCTTCTAGAATTCCTAGAACGCCGCGCAGATAACGTTGTTTTCCGCGCTGGTTTCGCTTCTACTCGTCGCCAAGCACGCCAACTTGTCTCTCACGGACACTTCACTCTTAACGGTCGCCGTGTTGACATCCCTTCAATCCGCTTGAAGGCTGGTGACAAACTCGAAGTACGCGCTAAGTCTCAAAAGTCTGAATACTTCAAGAATCTCGACAACATCGTTGCTGCAAGTGGTGTTACTCCACTCAGCTGGATGAAGTCTGATGCTAAGAAAATGACTATCGAAATTACTGGCAAGCCAAAACGCGAAGAAGCCGAAGCAGGCATTAACGAACAACTAATCGTTGAGTATTACTCACGCTAAGGAGAACAATGACAACAAAAGTAATTCACGAAGCAAATCTTGCAGAAGTCATCGACGTATCCGAGAACTGTGCCTCATTTGTAATCAAGCCACTTTACTACGGCTATGGTAACACTTTAGGTAACTCTCTCCGCCGCGTCTTACTCTCAAGTATTAAGGGTGCTGCAATTACTTCCTTCAGTATCGAAGGTACTACTCACGATTTCACTGCAATGGAAGGTATTCGTGAAGTTGTCGTCGACATCATGCTCAACCTTAAAAACATTCGTTTTAAGAGCCACTCCGACGCTCCAGTCGAGCTTACTCTTGAAATCAAAGGTAGCGAACAATCCAAAAAAGATGGTGACGCACGTGTCGTCGCCGGCGATATTAAACTCACCAACGAAGTTGAAATCGCTAACCCAAACCAGGTAATTTGTCACATTGATGACCCAAATTACACCTTGAAGATGCGCTTCATCGTCGAATCTGGTCGCGGTTATCTTACTATTGAGCGCTCAGCCGAAGAACGCATCCACAGCGATATGATCGCCCTTGATGCTGTCTTCACCCCTGTAATTCGCGTTCGTTTCAATGCTGAAAACACTCGTGTTGGTCAAGATATCAATCTTCAACAATTGACTATCACCGTCGAAACCGATGGTACCATCACTCCACGTGAAGCATTCGAAGAAGCCGCTGCGATTCTTGTGAATCAGTATCAGGCTCTTGCTGGAAAAACTGTCGCTGACACCGCTCCAGCTCCAGGCTCCAAGAACGAACAGGAAGATGCTGGTCTAATGCTTCCAATCGAAGACTTAGGTCTTTCAGCTCGCACCGCTAATGCTCTTGTAAACAACGCAATTCACACTATCAGAGACCTCGTTGTCTTGTCTGAAACCGACCTCAAGGACCTCAAAGGCTTCGGTCAAAAGGCTCTTGATGAGGTTAAAAATAAACTTAAGGAGTTAAATATCTAATGCATCGCCACGGATATAAAGGCCGCAAGTTCGGCCGTGAAACCGACCAGAGAAGGGCTCTACTACGTGGGCTGATGTGCTCTCTGATCAAATACCAGACGATCACCGTGACTCTAGCTCGCGCTAAAGAAATGCGCCGCTACACCGAGAAGCTTATCACTATCGCCAAAAAAGGTGGTCTTGCTAATCGCCGTCTCCTCATCGCAAGATTGGATGACCTTGAAGTTGCAGACCTCTTGATGGATGTTATCGCTCCTCAAATCGAACGTGATTCTGGTTACCTCAGAATTGAACGCGCTGGCTTCCGCAAGGGTGACCACGCTGAAATGGGTACTATCTCATTTGTCGATTCTATCAACCTAACTAAGGAGGCTAAATAATGAAGACTTTTAGCCAAAAAACCGCTGAAATTAAGCGCGAATGGTATGTCATCGATGCCGCTTCTTTGCCACTTGGTAAATTAGCTGTTGTAATCGCTGACAAACTTATGGGTAAGTCTAAAGTTACTTACACTCCACACATTGATAATGGTGACTACGTCATCGTCTTGAACGCTAAGAACATCCAAGTTACTGGCAACAAGATGGTTGAAAAAATGTATTACCGTCACAGTGGCTTCCCAGGTGGTCTCACCGAGCTCAAACTCGAAGAAATCATCGAGAAGAATCCAGCTTACGCCATCAAAGAAGCTGTCAAAGGCATGCTTCCAAAGAACAAGCTCGCTGACGATCGTTTAGCTCGTCTCCGTGTCTTCAATGGCGCTGAGCACACTCATTCCGCTCAAAATCCAAAGGAGATTAAATAATGGCAACCAAATATTCCTACGGACTTGGTCGTCGCAAAGCAGCTACTGCTCGCGCACGCCTATTTAAGGGTAAAGGTGAAATCACCATCAATAACAAGCCAGCCCTAGAGTATCTTTCATTGAACAAAAGCTTACTAGCTGAAGTGACTGATCCTTTAGCTCTCGTTAACAAGCAAAAAGAATTTGATGTTACCATCCTGGTTTCCGGTGGTGGTCTAGCTGGTCAAGTCGACGCTACCAAATTGGCTATCTCTAAGGCTCTTACCTTGGAATTCCCAGATCTACGTCCAGTCTTGAAGAAAGCTGGTCTCATCAAGCGCGATCCACGCGAAAAAGAACGCAAAAAATACGGTTTACGTTCTGCTCGCAAACGCGAACAATTCTCCAAGCGTTAATCAAAAAAAATACTCCTCATCTGGGGAGTATTTTTTATGTCAAGAAAAAAGCCCGTGTTCCCACGAGCTAAGCAGACATGGCTTCAAGTTTGTAATTTTCCCGAAGAAACTTACTAAAATCCCGAATCCAGCAGGTCGCTAGATGTCTATAAGTCTGCGAAATGCGTACCACAATGGTTTTTGTTTCCAAAAAATCCTTGTAGACCGAGAGAAAAGTCAATTCTGCCCCAGCACATGTGCCAAGAGAATCTTCTAACAATCGAAATTCCACCTCATCTGGTAGCTTGTCATGAATATAATTGATTGT
>CAUSFJ010000036.1:0-5260 GCA_963531135.1 uncultured Candidatus Saccharibacteria bacterium
GTTTCGCCAAGATCGTGATATGGCATAAAGTCGATGTCGCGGTCTATGATTTTTTGATCAATGTATTTACCGTACCTATCTGCGACCTGCTCTAAAAGTAGGCGTACGAAAAAAGCGTGCTCAGTCAGAGTCTCAGGTATCATTGATCCATCTGGGTAGCGCTTATTAACTACGCCATAGTTAATGAAGCCTGAACGCAGGAATGTATCCATTGATCTAACTGATTGATAGTGTTTCCAGATCATAAGAGGTTTCTTTTTAGATTTTTCCCTCTTCTTGGCTTTTTCCACCTGCTTTTTTTGTGCGTTGATGAAAATATCGCTGTCCAGATGAATATTTTCTGGGTCATAGTTTTTTGCTGTATAATTGCCTGCCATACAAGACACCTCCCCTTTTAATACAGATTCGTTGCTTTCCTTAGCGTTGCCATAATTAATAAAAACTATGTCTCCGCTGAAAATAATTATTTCTTGACTATTATTACCTACATCAAATTGGTAGCAATCCATTTCACTATCTTCGTTAAAGCTTAAAAAATAGTACATAAGTCCCTCCTTTTAATGTACTAAAACATACTGTAAGTTGTTACTTACTACAATATATGCGTCTTTCATATTATATAACTACGTGTAGTCTATATCAAACATAAGAGAAATAGTTCCTGGGTGACCTTGATTTAGCTTGTGCTTGCTTTTTTGTGATTTTGATATTAGAATATCCCCTAACTTATTGTTCTTTAAAAAGGAGGTTTGTTTATGGAGAAGAAGGTTTTATTGTCTGAGGACGAAACTGTAAAGACAATTAGTACATTTTTAAGAGGCTTTGCGAGTACTGGGACACATGTGCAGACATTGACGGCGCTTGGCTATGCAAGGTCAAAACATGCGGGTCAGATGAGACGGTCGGGAGATCCATATATCTTGCACCCTCTTAAAGCAGCAACTTTTGCCATTTCAAATGGCATTACAGACGATGTTTTAATCGCTGCAATTATCTTACACGATGTACCGGAAGATACGATGACGCCGATCACGGAACTTCCATGTAATAGTGAAGTTAAACATGCGGTGGAGCTGATGACTTATCGTCGCTGTGATGGTGAATCTAAGTTATCGGCAAAGCGTCGTTATTATAACGGCTTGATGGAGAGTAAATATGCTCTTTTATGTAAGGCCTATGATAGAGTGAATAATCTGTGGACCTTATGCGATCTCTCACGAGAGTCGGTGGTAAAAAATATATATGAAACTGAATTCTTCCTGATGCCACTTTTAAAGGATGGGAAAGAATTGTGGCCAGAATTTGCAAACCAAATTAGTGGCCTGCGGGATATCTTTCGCGGTGCTATATATTTTTATGCCAAGACTTATGGTTTTGAGATGCCTAAGGATGAGCCAACTGATGATGAGTGGTCGGTGATACTTGGTGAATAATGGGAGGATTCTGTCCTCCCCTTTTTAGATTTATTATTTCATGGTTTACGTTTTTTATGGTATAATGTGGTTATTGGGGTATTAGCTCAGCTGATTAGAGCGCTTCGCTGGCAGCGAAGAGGTCAGGAGTTTGAATCTCCTATACTCCACCAGATTGTTTTTAAAGCTCACCGTTATGGTGAGTTTTTTATTTTAACAGTGGTTATCTTTATTTTTTTACTTTATTTTTTGTGTGACCCTTTAAAAACAAATAATTTTGAAAAGAGATAATTTAAAACTACGGTAATGACATTGCAAAGTAATTTCCAGATCAATTTATCATGATGAAAATGATCGACCATGAGCCACATAATAAAAACTTCCACAAAGAGGGTAATAATTCTAGCAATTATAAAGTTGATTATCTCTTTTGTGGTTTCCTTTCTGGACTTATTTTTGCTTTTAAAAACCCAAATTTTATTTGTGACAAAAGCAAAAATAACAGCAATGATCCAAGCGATAACGGTGGCCGGAATGGTCTCGACTGCTGTGAATCTTGAGAGGACCCAGAAAGAAGCTAGGTTGATTAAGGTTGTAAGTACACCGAAAAATAAGTAGGCAATGAGGTGTTCATATTTCAGAATGAAATTCTTTAAATCCTTAATTGACGTAAAAGCTTTAAGTAGATCTTTTAACATAAGTTTATTATATCACTAGACAAAAAATACCCCAAATGGGGTACTCTTTGTCCAATTTGCGTAAATGATTAACGCTTGGAGAACTGTTCGCGCTTTCTTGCGGAGCGAAGACCGTATTTTTTACGTTCTTTCTCGCGAGGATCACGCTTGATGAGGCCAGCTTTCTTAAGAACTGGACGTAGGTCAGGAAACTCTAGGGTAAGAGCTTTAGAGATAGCTAATTTAATAGCATCAACCTGACCAGCAAGACCACCACCTGATACGAGGATGGTGATATCAAACTCTTTTTGCTTACCAGCAAGAGCTAGTGGATCAGTAACCTCGGCAAGAAGTGATTTGTTGCCTGAAAGATAGTCAAGAGCAACTTTATTGTTGATGGTGATTTCACCTTTACCCTTGAATAGACGAGCACGGGCGGTTGCAGCTTTGCGACGACCAAGACCGTAGGAATATTTGGTAGTAGCCATTATTTGATCTCCTTTGGATTCTGAGCAGCGTGAGCATGTTCAGCGCCATTAAAGACGCGGAGACGAGCTAAACGATCTGCTGCAAGCTTATTTTTTGGCATCATGCCCTTGACAGCTTCTTTAAGAGCGTAAGAAGGATCTTTTTCGATAACTTCTTCAAGTCTTAATTCTCTTAATCCACCTGGGAATCCACTGTGGCGATAGTATTTTTTATCAACCATCTTGTTGCCAGTAACTTGAATGTTCTTGGCGTTAATGACAATGACGTAATCACCATTATCAATATGTGGAGTGTAGGTAACTTTTGATTTACCCATAAGTTTGTCGGCGATGACGACTGCTAATTTTCCAAGTGGAAGAGTACTGGCGTCAATAACAAACCATTCGCGTTTGATTTCTGCGGTTTTTTGGCTAAAAGTTTTCATTACTTAGCCTCCTTTTTGAGGTCGAGATTGATGGAATCAACAAAGGAGATGGTTGCCATTTCGGCGTGATCACCTTTTCTGAAGCCAGTGCGTTCGATTCTTAGATAACCTGAATTACGCTTGATTTGTGGTGCAATTACATCCATTAAGAGATCTGCAGCTTCGAGGTTATCGAGGCGGGAGATGAGGAGGCGACGATTTGCGAGGCCACCTTTCTTAGCGATTGTAACTAATTTTTCGGTACCACGACGCATTTCTTTAGCGCGGGCAAGCGTAACGGTAATTGCTTGATATTTGATCAGAGAACACATCAGCCCACGTAGTAGAGCCCTTCTCTGGTCGGTTTCACGGCCGAATTTACGACCTTTGTATCCGTGGCGGTGCATTTAAATATTTAACTCCGTTAACTTTTGTTTAACTTCGTCAAGCGCCTTTTGTCCGAAACCTTTAAGTTCTTTGAGGTCGGTGTCTGAGAGGACAACGAGATCGCGGATGGTACGAATTTCGTTATTAACAAGTGCGTTGGCGGTACGGGCGGAAAGGCCAAGCTCTTCAATTGGGAGCATAAGACCTGCATCTTCCGCTTCTTCTTTTGAACCTGGAGCAGGTGCTGATTCAACAACAGTGCTTCCGGCAAAAGCTTTATATTGGTTGAGGAGGATAGCGGCAGCTTCCTCGAAGGCTTCTCTTGGGGTCATGGTGCCATCAGTCTCGATAGTAAGAGTTAATTGATCCAAGTTGGTATCTTGTCCAACACGAGTCTTATCTACATCGAAACGAACACGCAAAACTGGGGTGAAGACAGCATCAAGTGCGATCATGTCGCTGTGAATACGTTCTTCACTAGCAGCTTCGATTGGAAGATAACCACGTCCTGATTCAACGATGAAATGCATCTTAAGAGTGTAATTTGGATCGTCGATGTGGCAGATAACCTGGTTAGGGTTTGCGATTTCGACATCGCCAGTGAGTTTAATGTCACCAGCAACAACACGTGCATCACCATCTTTTTCAGTTTGATCGCTGCCTTTAATCTCAAGAGTTAGTTCTACTGGAGCGTCGGTGTGACACTTGAAGCGAATATTCTTAAGATTTAGCATGATGTCAATGACATCTTCACGCACACCCTCGATAGCAGTAAATTCATGAGTGGTGCCTTCAATGCTGAAAGAAGTGATGGCAGCACCTTTGATGCTTGAGAGTAGAACACGGCGTAGCGAGTTTCCTAAGGTGTGACCATAGCCGTGATAGAGCGGCTTGATAACAAATGAGGCGCTACTAGCAGACAATTCGTTAACTTCTGCAAGATTTGCTTCGTGAATTACTTTTGTTGTCATTGTTCTCCTTAGCGTGAGTAATACTCAACGATTAGTTGTTCATTAATGCCGGCTTCTGCTTCTTCGCGTTTTGGTGTGCCGGTGATTTCAATCCTCATTTTTTTAGCATCGGTTTTTAACCAACTGAGTGGCTGAACTCCAGATGCGGCAACAGTATTCTCAAGATTTTTGAAGTATTCTGACTTGACTGATTTTTCACGAACTTCTAGGACGTCGCCAGCTTTAAGGCGGATTGATGGAATATCAATACGACGGCCGTTGAGTAGGAAGTGACCGTGAGAAACGAGTTGACGAGCTTGGCGACGGGTGGTCGCAAAACCTGCACGAAAGACAACGTTATCTGCGCGGCGTTCGAGGAACTCGAGGAGGTTTTGACCAGAAAGACCTTCGGCCTTCTGTGCTTCCTTCATGAGCTTAGCGAACTGTTTTTCTAGTAGACCATAGAGACGGCGAACTTTCTGTTTTTCACGTAGCTGGGTAAGGTAGAGACTACCACCACGAACACGCATGTCACCGTGTTGACCTGGAATACCAGATTTTTTTGCCATAATCTTATGGGCTTTTGGTGCGAGGGCAAAACCTTCGCGACGACTTTGTTTGACGATTGGAGATTTATCTCGTGCCATTACGGTTTCCTCTCTCCCTTTGGACGTACACCACCATGAGCGATTGGTGTTTGGTCGGTTATACTATCGATTTTAATTCCAAGGCCGGAGAAGGCGCGGATTGCGCTATCGCGACCAAGGCCAATACCTTTGACGTAAACGTCAACTGAACTGAGGCCGTGACCTTTCTTAGCGATTTCACCAGCTTTTTCGGCAGCAATTTGGGCTGCATAGGCGGTACCCTTCTTAGAGCCACGGAAGCCATTAGCTCCTGCGGATGACTGAGAAAGAACCTGACCTTTTTTGTCAGAAACAC
>CAUSFJ010000037.1:0-5234 GCA_963531135.1 uncultured Candidatus Saccharibacteria bacterium
CCCCACCCTTGTTTGGATCCAAACTGACATTAACACCATTAAGGCTCGCCTTAAGCTTAAGTTTCGTTCCGTCGCTCGCGCCAAAGAAGAATACGACTCTCGTATTCGCGCCATGGAAGCTCCCGCTGAAACTGAAAAGCCCATCATTCTCTCTGGTAAGCATACATTTGATACACAACTTTCTCACGTCCTCTCCCAACTTTCCTAGAATTAAAATCCGTCCCTTTTCTTTTTACGGAGCCATTTATGCTTAATGACCCAGAGTTTGGTGAAGTTATTATTCGCAAGAATTCCCGTTCACGTTCGGTTAGTTTTTCAATTTCCACTTCTGGCCGTCTTCAGGCCACAGTCCCAAGTTTTACATCTGATTTAACTGTCAAAAAAACCTTAGATAAGATGCGGGATCAGATTCGTCAAAAGCTTAAAGTTAAAGACCCTAGCACACAACGTGCGCGTGACCTCAAGAAGAAATTACTCACCAAACAGGCTAAGGAATACTTACCATATCGTCTCGAGTATCTTGCTAAACGTTTCGGATATCACTACAATAAAGTCGTCTTGTCTCATGCGAGTAGTCGTTGGGGTTCCTGCACCCACCGTAAGACCTCAATTTTTTCCCCGACCACTATCACTATTTCACTAAATATTGGTCTTATGCAAGTTCCTGAAGCTCAACGTGATTATGTTATTATTCATGAGCTCGCACATATCAATCACCCAGATCATTCCAAAGCCTTCTGGGCAGAAGTTGAATCTCACGATCCAGACTATCGCGCCCACCGTGAATTACTTAATACACACAGCCCAGGAGTCTAATCCCTACCCTACACCGAGACGCATCTAAAACCTCTTTTCTATTTAACTGAGAGATTCTATGTTATAATATAGCCTATGAAAGAGAATCAAGATTTTCTCAAAATCCTTGACTTAAACAAAGTACACACCAGTGTGTTTGAGCGCAAGTTTATGTATCTTTCTGATGTTATTGACCCCATTTATCGTGACTATGTTATTCGTCTTGAACGCGCCGGCTACACTCTCGACCTCGACGTACTGCGCCCAAAACATCAGGTGGAAAATTTCCTTGCCTTAACTAAAATTATTGTTTCTTATCTAAACCACGTTCTCAAAACTCCGCAGAAGGGAAACATTATTATTTCCATGAATACTGCCGGAGATACATTAGCCGATATCAGGCCTATCTCAAACTTCATCACCATCAAAGACGACTCCACCATCATCACCGTTGAACAGCGAGAACAGTACGCCATCCTTGGCGCCAAAGTCAAATCCCGACTCGGTTTTGGCACTACTATCCAGATCCCAATCACTGAACCATATGATAAGTTGTAATTTTATATAATTATTGTATAATATCGATATAGGTAACTCCAAAAACTCCAAAATTCTTTGGGTTTTTGTTAACTCACTTCGTACTTTAAAGGAGGAAAAGTATGAAAAAGTTTTATTTAGCAACTTTATTGACCAGTTTTTGTATTTTTGTTACCCCAATCACCTGCTTCGCTGCCAACAAACAAGCTGCAGTAACCGAAGAGACCGTTGAAGCTTTAGTTCCACCGCCACCATATGATCTCAAGCCAGAATCAAAGGTGGAGATTACCTCTACAAAGAAGGAACAGAAAGTTACTCTGTCGCCTACAAGCATCGAATACGATGTTACCACCTTCATCAGGCCAAGTACGCTTGCGATCACAGATTTTTTGGGACAGTTTGTCGCCTATGATCCGGACTACACTATCTCTATTGATAAGGAGGCCCATTGTCTAAGGCTTGCACGTAAAACCTTAAGACCAAAGGAACCAGGTATCCAATCTGTCGTTATCTCCTTTGCGGACGACAAAGATTTCATCGGTGAAGAGAATCCAATTGCCATCACCATCATCGGTGTGAGACTAGGCGGAAATCCTCATAAAAAATACAAGAGGACATTTAAAATGCCTGATGACTGGGGTAGTCGTATCAAGATCGAAGGTTACGATGAATACCTCTATGTTGCTGAGTTCAACGTCTTACATCAGCTCATGGAGGCCCTAATCAGAGATCCTATGGGCGACGACCCTATTATCTATCGTGACTACTACCGTGATTTTAGTTACGAAAAATATCAGGACTAACATACTTACTCAAAAAACGCTCCGCAAGGGGCGTTTTTCTACGGATTCATATTTTATTCATCCAGTCTTCATTTACTATTCATAATTTCATCCAGCTTATGTTATAATCAAACTATTAAGGTTGTTGGGAGAAAAAATGCGTTTCAAGAAGCATTATTCACATAAAATTTTTATCGGCATCTATCTTTTTCTATTTGCCGTCTTTGGCTATTTTGGCTTGCAGCCACATAATGTCGAAGCAAATTCAAATCTTATTCTGGAGGCACCAAAAATCAGCCTCAAATCAGCCATTAAAGTTTTACAATTAAATAACGACTACACACTCACCGCTCCCGATCAAATCGCTGGCCTCTATTACGCAGCTGAAAATAACACTTTTATCATCGGCCATTCTTCCACAATTTTTGGCAGTCTCCATAACCTAAAACTCAATGACCAGATTAAACTTGATAATCACACTTACAAAATCACAAATCTCTACATTCAAGCCAAAGACAGTATCAGTATGTCCAAAGTCCTTGAACCCAAAGCCACACCCACTCTCACCCTTATGACTTGCTATGGGGAAAAAATTGCCGAAAATGATTACACTGAAAGGCTTATTCTCACCGCTGAACTTGAAAAATAAAAATAAAATAATCCCTAGCTTTAAGAGCTAGGGATTATTTTATTAATAACCTTTTACCAACCTCACCGCAAAACCGCCACCCGCAGCCAACCAGATATCTAGAAAATCACCTCTCTCCACAATCTTCCTCTCAACCTCAATTTCTAGAGGATTTTCACGATAGTCACTTGCTGCCCCGTCACGATATATGTAAGCGGTATATTTTACTCCTTCTTCCAAAAATTCCATATTTAGGTTCATTCGTCTAGATTCCTCATTTGTAACTCCTGCAACATACCAATCGGGCGACAGAGAGTCCCGTCTAGCAACCGCATAATATTCACCAATCTTACCCAGTAATGGAATAGTTGTTTGCCAAGATAATGGCACTTTCTGTAAAAATTCAAAAATCACTGGTTGCCTTTCATATATTTCTGGGCGGTCAGCCAACATTTGCATTCCTGAATAAAACACCACGTAATACGCAAGTTGTCGCGCCAAAGTAGTATAGACACGTTTTGCTGGATTTCTTAAGTCAAAAATTCCTGGGGTATAGTCAAAAGCCCCACAAAGCATCCGCGTAAAGGGAAGAATAGTTGCATGATTGAGGCGAATCTTTCCGCCCTCATACTCTTGCCCCTTTGCCCCTTCTCGCGTCAAAATATTTGGATAAGTTCGCTCAATCCCAGTCCCCTTAATCGGCTCATGAATATTCAACATAATCTGATAGCGCGAAGCCAGTTCCACTGTCTTTTGATAATGCAATACCCCAACTTGCGAGTGATGAAATTCCTGTTTACCAGCAATTAACATCTTTGATCCAGTGTAGCCCGTTTTTACGTAGTGAATACCGTTACTCACAAGATAAGAAAATGCACTCTCAAGTTGTCTTTCATAATTATCGATTTGACCAACCGTCTCATGTTGTGCAATCAAGTCAAGATTACACTCGCGTGCTTTCTCTGATACTTCTTCCATATTAAAGTCTGCTACCGGATGAAGATAATCCGTATATTTGCCATTCATTGACCACTCGCCACTCCAGCCATTGTTCCACCCCTCAATTAACAACCCCGAAACGCCTAATTTCACACACCAATCAAGATATTGTTTCGCATGCTCCGTAGAGGCCCCATGCTTTTTACCCTCAGCCCACGTCCATTCACCTACATACATTGCCCACCAAATCCCTAAAAACTTTAGGGGCTTTACCCAGCTAAAGTCTTCTTTTGGTGGAGTATTCAAATTTAAAATCATGCGATTCACCGTTAACTCAATGGCCGAATCAGCAATCATAATCACTCTCCAAGGTGAATCAAAGGGAAGATCTAGGTACGCCTTATTCCCATCAGACAGCGGCGTAATATCTGCCTGCAACCGCCTATCGGCATTTAACTTTAGAGTCATGGAGCCGTAATTATATAGCGCCGCCTCGTGAATCGATAAATATTTATTACTATTAGTTTCCACTGTGAGCGGCGTATGTACGGCATCCCTTAGTTCATAAACCGGCCATTTTTCGTAATTTAACTCATATTTTGTAGCCTGATAAGCTGGAATTCGCCAAGCCCGACCATTCAAATCAAGATTAAACTCGGTTAGCTCATCCACTACAATAATTCGTTGAAAACTCGGTTGTGGTGGAATTTCATAACGGAACGCCACGCCATCGTTAAACACGCGGAATCGCACCGAAAAAAGTCTTTGTTTTTCCGTTGTCTCCGTTAAATAAAAAACCGTTTCATTATACTGGTTATGAATTTGTTTTTCCTCTCCCACGATTGGTGACCAAACTTCATTCTCGCTCTTCTTCTGAGTTCGTACTAGTACCAAATTTTGGCCCAAATCATCTTCACCATGTAATTTAAAACCCAAACGAGATTCCCGGATTAATAAGTCCTCATTTTTTTTCACTTCATAATAAACTCGCCCATCGCGTAATCTGACTCGACATTTTATATTTTTATCTGGCGATTCTATTTCAAACTGTTTTTCTTTAGGTTTTTTACTAAAGAGTTTAATCTTAAAACTCATGCTTAAATTATACCTCAACTTAAACTTATGTTAAAATAAAAATAACCATTAAATGTTTAATTGGATGATTAATCATGGCTTTAAGCAGTTCACCTTACTCAAAAATAAAGACTCGGCATTTTAAACAAGCAAAAAACACTAAGACTCGTTACCGCACCCCCTTCATAGCATTACCGTTTGGCTTTCTCTTTATCCTACTTGCCACAATCGCTGTTTTAAAAAATCTCCACCCCAAGTATTCCTCCTATCGGCTTGATCAAAAAACCTGTTTATCACAATTAAACTTAAATTTCCTTAATGCCAATACTCTCTGTGAACATCTAGCTAATCAATTAGATTTTTCTGATTACAAGATCCAGGATAGTCAAACATATAATCTACCAATCAACACAAATTCTTATCTAATTGCTAAAATTGAACTACCAGTCGTAGATTTTTATAGCCCACTTCAAAATATC
>CAUSFJ010000038.1:0-5209 GCA_963531135.1 uncultured Candidatus Saccharibacteria bacterium
GATATTTTTAACAGGCGAATCCATTAGGTATCGGGTGAAATTTGAGATATCAAATGTACTGTCATCCCAGCCTCTGGTCTTATTGAACATGTGAGAAATATTGTTAACTTTGGAGAAGTTGAGTAATTTACTGGTACGACCATCATTAAAACTGAAATTTAAATTATAACCAGTACCAGTAAGACCGGCAAACATATACGAGAGATCTTCTGGAAAGATCATTTCGGTAGCTTTAGACCAAATGCAAATATTATCCCAGCTGCTACGATAAATGCCCATATAAACATCGGCTTCAGAATCTGGGGTAGAAATTTTTACTGTCTTTTCTGGGGTAATATCGCTGCTGCATTTTTTCCGGCCGACGGTAATAGTGAGATCGGGGTAGTATTTTCTCTCAGCGGGGATCTGGGTCTCTGGATCTGAGACAACTGCTGGATCAGTAACACCGAGAGCGTGGCGAAGAGCCACGTTAAATTCGCGTCCAGTAACGATTTTGGCTTTCAACTCCTGTTCGGAAAGCACGGTGAAGACAATCTTGCCTTGATAATCACCGGATGGGACTTTGCGATCAAGGCGCATGCCGATATTGAGCTTATAATTATCTTCGGATGCATCTTGAGTGGTGACAAGAAGAGCTGGAGTACTAAGTTTTGGAATGTAATTATAATAGTGGTTGTCAGTATCTTCGGTATTGTAACCGTACTGGTTTTTCATATCATCAATAAAATTATTGTTGCCGGAAACCGAATTAATCTTAAAAGTGTTTAAAGGATCTGTACTAGAAAGAGCGGAATCTTCGGTGCCACCGGAAATGTAAAGTTCATAGCCGGTGTCACTATCAGTTTTGACATTAACATTAAGCGAGCGAAAATAGTTGGTGCCATCTTTGGCCGGCGTGGCTTGATTAATAGTAGCATTGCCAGTGATGGCAATGGATGTGTTCACCGCAAAAACCTTGGGCGATGAAAATAATAAAAGAGCAAGATTGCAGACTAGTAGAGTGAGCATCATGTTCAAATGATATTTGTGATAGCGAATAGTTGCTTTTTCTAAAAACATATACTTCTACTTTTTCTCTAATTTTATTGATACTATAAAAATGCTGTGTTTTTTACTTGTGTTTATTCTAGCACAGTATTTTATCATTGGAAGAATTTAACAGCTATTCATTCCTTTAACAGGGGATATTGTTGTAAAAAATGTATGTAATTATCACAATAGTACTTATGGTTATTTATAATAATGCGTTAGTTTTTTGTAAAATATGTCTCTGTTTATTCTGGTTTTTTGTTGTAATAAAAAATATACCACCTGGTGGTGGTATATTTTTTTGGCCAGTCTAATTAGTTGTAAATATTTTCAACAGCAATGGATGGACCCATGGTTGATGAAATAAAGATACTCTTAATGTATTGACCTTTGAGAGAAGCTGGCTTCATTGATTTTAATGAGTCAAGGAAGGCGGTAGCATTCTCAATCAATTGAGCTTCGGTAAAGTTGGTTTTACCGAGACCAAGGTGGACAATGGCCTGTTTGTCGACACGATATTCGATCTTACCAGCCTTAGATTCTTTGACTGCCTTTTCGATATCAGCGGTAACAGTACCAGCTTTTGGATTTGGCATAAGGCCTTTTGGACCTAAGAGACGAGCGAATTTACCAAGTTTTGGCATGTAAGCAGGGGTAGAAATAAGAATATCAAAATTGATAATTCCCTTTTCTAGTTGCTTAATAAATTCGGTATCTTCAGCAATATCAGCACCAGCTGCTTTGGCTTTTTTACACTCATCTTCAGGAGCGAAAACAGCTACACGAACTTCCTTGCCATTACCGTGAGGCAAAACAAGAGTGGTGCGGATGTTTTGGTCTGCCTGGCGTGGATCAACACCAAGACGGGTGTGGATCTCGATGGTGGCAGCAAACTTTGCTGGGTTGGTTTTGACTGCGAGAGCAATTGCTTCTGCTAGAGTATAGAACTTAGTGTGGTCAATGTCTTTGTAGGCGGCTTGGTATTTTTTGCCGCGGCGCTCTAGGATGGAGCGAGTGACTGGTTTTTCACCTTTTGGCTTAACTTCGAGTTCAGCTAATTTGTTTTCAGCTGCACGAGCTTTGCGCTCTTCTTCAGCTTTGACTTCCTCGACGTGTTTCTTAGACTTTTTACCAGCTTTGGCGAATTTTTCAGCAGTTTCTGGGGTTTCAGTAACCTCGACAGTTTCGGAAACAACCATTTCTTCTGCCTTGATATTTTCTTCAGCCATATTTTTCCTTTCTGTGGTAGTAACGGGTTGATAAAACATTTTCAACCCTCCCATGATTAATATTAGTTTGAATAAATAAATTATTCAGCGATTTCGACGCCCATTGAACGGGCAGTACCAGCGACAACCTTGATGGCGCCTTCAAGATCGATAGCGTTAAGCTGCTCCATCTTGATGTTTGCGATTTTCTCTAGTTGTTCGCGAGTGATTTTTCCAACTTTTTCGGTGTTTGGACGACCGGAACCTTTTTGAAGTTTTAACTCTTCACGGATTAGATCATCGACTGGCTGGCCGAGACAAGTCCATGCGAAAGTGCGATCTTCGAAAACCTGGATGTGAACGATAACGTTTTTACCGTTGTAATCTTTGGTTTTCTCGTTAAATGGATTGATGAAATCCATCATATTGAGACCCCACTGACCAAGAGTTGAACCAACTGGAGGTCCTGCGGTGGCTTTGCCACCAGGGATGCGTAACTTTAAGTTACCAATTACTTTTTTTGCCATAATTTTTTTACTCCTAATTAGAGCGCGTAACGGGGTTATTATACTATTTTTTGGGGAAAAAGTAAACCACGAAACGTCAGAGTGACTATGCGTGGTTCACAATAATAAAGTTTGAAGTACCAAGGTTTTAATTAGCGATAATACGGGTACCGGCTTTACCTTCAATAGCCTTAGAAGCTTTTTCGGGCGAAGTGATGATACAAACGCGTTTGTTGGCTCCCGATACAAAACTGACGCCAGCCTCAACCTTTGGAAGCATACTGCCTGCGGCAAATTGACCCTGGGCAATTAGCTTAAAGGCATCGTCGACAGTAAGTTCGGTCAGTGCTTTTTCGTCTGGCTGCTTGTAGTTAATCTTAACATTATCGACTGCAGTGAGAATTAACAGAATGTCGGCATCAATAGTTTCGGCAAGTTTTTCGGCGGCAAAATCTTTGTCAATCACTGCTTCAAGACCAGTTAATCGCCCGTGCTGATCGTAGTAGACTGGAATACCGCCACCGCCACCAGCGACAATGACGGCACCGTTGCCGATGGCAATTTTGATGAGGTCGGACTCAATAATTGAAAGCGGCATGGGAGAAGGTACAACTTTGCGCCAGCCACGACCGGCGTCCTCTTTAACGGTAATACCACGAGTTTTAGCAAGCTTTTTAGCTTCTTCTTCAGTATAGAAAGGTCCAATTGGCTTACTGGGGTTCTTGAAGGCTGGATCGTCTTTTGAGACGAGGACTTGGGTGACGATTGAAGCAATTGGTTTTTTGATCTTAAGTTGCTCGAGTTGGTTCCTTAGGGCATTCTGTAGCCAATAACCAATCTGACCTTGGCTCATAGCACCAGCCACATCGACTGGCATGGTTGGAGTTTTTTCGGTGTTAATAGCTTCTTCATGAAGGATAATATTGCCGATTTGAGGACCATTGCCATGGACGATAGCTAGGGTGTGTCCAGCGGTGATTAATTTAACTAATTCCGAAGCAGTTTCGTTTGCGACGGCGAGTTGATCAGAGGCGGTTGCCTTACCATCTTTTGATAAGGCATTGCCACCAAGTGCTACGACGATTTTAGCCATTAGATAACCCCCATGATGAATACTGCAATCAGGCTGATAATGACGAAGAGAATCATGATTGGAAGGACGCGCTTGACCCAGGTTTTGTAGGAAACTCCAGAGAGAGTAAGGCCGGCCATGAGTGAGGCAATTGTGGGTGCGATCATGTTTAATAAGCCGTTGGCAGTAGCGAAGGCGACGACCATAGTCTCTTTGGTTGATCCCACGAGGTCGGCAACTGGGGCAATGATTGGCATGGAAGCAGCAGCAAGACCTGAGGATGATGGAATGATGAAAGAAAGTGGAAGGTAGAAGATATAGGCAAGAATACCGACGATGCCGCCATTTGAGTTCTTAAGTCCGGTTTCACCCCAGTGAATAATAGTATCTTCGATACCACCACTGCGCATGACGATAGAGACAGCGGCTGCAACGGCGATAATGACGGCGACACTTAATAGTTGCTCTGAGCCATCAATAAAGGTATCTGTGATGGAAACCTCTTTTTCGTGAAAACCTTTACGATAGATGAAGGCGATAACAAGGGCAGAAATTAGGAAGAGAGCGGAAATTTCGTTAAAGTACCAAGAGCCGAGAGCAACGTTATGTCCGACGCCTAGAACATTGCTGAGAATTGGAATACCAGCAAGCCAAGCATGAAAGTCTTCAAAAAGAGTGATACCAAAATCGGCCCAGGGGACAAGAGAGATAATCATGATAAGAAAAGTGAAGGCAAAAATCCCCATAATGAGTTTGCGCTTTCCGGTATATTCAGGAACAGCCTTAAGGTCGATAGCTTTAAAGGTAGAAGAGACAGTGGAATCATCTTTGTATTTGCCAGCTTTGACTTTTTTAGCGTAGTGCATGGTGTAGATGATGGCGGCAATAAGCATAAGAACGAGGATGATACCCTGGATCCAAAGAATGCTGCCAAGCTGGACATTGGCAGTGCGAGCGGCGATGCCGGTTGAGAATGGGTTAACAGTGGAGGCAAGCACGCCAACGCCACCACCAAGAACGATAATCATGACGGCGGTCATGGCATTATAGCCGGCAGCCATCATAACTGGAACGATTAGAGCGTAGAAGGCAACGGCTTCTTCCTGCATGCCGTAGGTGGTGCCACCGATAGCAAAGAGAGTCATCAGGATTGGAATAAGCCATTTTTCTTTACCGTTCATTTTCTTGAGGAGTCCACCAAGTGCAGCATCGAGGGCGCCAGTCTTCATAACTACACCAAGGAAGCCACCAAGAATTAAGACAAAGACGATAACATCAAGACGGTCTGACATACCTTTGATTGGAGCCATGAAGATATCCCAAAGACCTTGACGGTGATCAACTGTGGTAACTTCGCCGGTTTCCTCGTTGGTGATTTGTTCAACTTTTGGAAT
>CAUSFJ010000039.1:0-4985 GCA_963531135.1 uncultured Candidatus Saccharibacteria bacterium
TTGCTCGCATCTCTTTTGAGCTCAATTTTGTAAATCATGCCATTCCATCTGGTGGTGTCTCTGGTCTTGGTTACATCACCTGGCGTCTAAAAAATTACGGAGCCACAGCCGGCCAGGTTAGTGTTATGTATATCTTGCGTTATTTAATTACCATTCTTGCAAATCAGACTCAAACCATTTTCGCCATCATCTTCCTCATCGTAACTGGCAGTGTTCCGTCTAATGCCTACGGGATGGGTTGGCTCGTTGGCGCTATGAGTGTCGGAATTATTGTTGCCATTGCTATTCTTATCGCCATTGTTTCCAGTCGCAAGATGATCCGCTGGGCAGCCAAAGAACTTACCGCCTTTTCTAACTGGTTTGTTAAAACAATTACTTTTGGAAAAAAGAAGCAGGTTCTTGAGCTCGAAAAAGTTAATAAGTATTTCATGGATCTGCACGAAGATTTTCTTACTGCTAAGAAAGATAAAAAGCTTCTCGTTAAGCCTGTTATCTGGGGTTTTCTCTATAATTTCCTTGAAATTGCAACCTACGAAATTGTTGCCTTATCTTTAGGTCACGGCGAAATCTTCCCACAGATCATGGTCGCAGAGGCCCTCGGTTCACTCGTAGGTGCTGTTCTTCCTACTCCAGGTGGTGTAGGTGGCTACGAAGGTTCCATGATCACTGTTATGTGTATTCTTGGCACCAACCTTGCCGTTGCAAGTACCGTCGTTATCGTCACTCGTGTTATCGTCCTTCTTAATACTATTGTCTCTGGTTATGGTTTCTACCAAAATGCCATCTCAAAGATTGGCAAAGCCGATAAAAAGAAGGTCTTTGAATCTTCAAAAGAATCTTAAATATGTCGGAAGCTCCGCGATTTACCGTTAGTCAATTTGTTTCAGTTACAAATCAAGTTTTAGAAACTGGGTTAGGTGATGTTGTAGTTTTTGGCGAAGTTAGTAGTTTTAAAATCAACCAAGGCAAATGGGTCTTCTTTGATCTAAAAGATTCCGAATCATCCATCGGTTGTTTTATGACAATCTATCAACTTGGTGGTTTTCCTCTTGAAGATGGCATGAAGATTGCCGTTCAGGCCACGCCCAAACTCACTAACTTCGGTAAATTCAGTCTCACTATCAAGCGTTTTCATCCTCTAGGCGAGGGTAGTCTTAAGAAAGCCTTTGAGCTACTTAAGGCTAAATTACAGAAAGAAGGCCTCTTTGATCCAGCTAAAAAACGTCCCATTGCTCGCAATCTTGAACGGCTAGGTGTCATTTCTTCTACTCAGGCCGCCGGCTATGCTGACTTTATTAAAATTATTAACGAACGCTGGGGTGAACTTAAGATTCAGGTGGCACATACCCAGGTTCAAGGATTGCCAGCCGTTGATCAAATCGTGCGTGCGATTGAATACATGAATCAGTATACGGATAATCAGGTGATTGCTCTGATTCGTGGCGGCGGCTCAAAAGATGATCTCGCGATTTTTAACGACGAAAAATTGGTTCGCGCCATTGCTGGAAGCCGTATCCCGGTAATCACTGGTATCGGCCATGAAGTTGATGAGTCTCTTGCTGATCTTGCAGCTGACCTAGCTGCCTCCACCCCAAGTAATGCTGCTCAATTTTTAACTCGCGATCGCCAAGCTGAGATTCATTCACTGAAACTTCAAGTGTCACGTATACATCAGCAGATTGTGAGCAAAATTAATTTTGAAGAACATAAGTTAAGGGAACAAATTGAAAGTATTCGCACTAAGATCTTTAATTTTCTGCAACTTGAACTGCAAAAAATCCAACAAAAGCAGAAAATTATCGAAAATTTAAATCCAGATATCGTCTTAAGGCGCGGCTATGCTATTATCCATGGTCAATTATCAGAAAATGCGATTGTTCATCTTGAAACCGAAACTCATCAAGCCGAAGCTAAAATAATTAAAGTTAAAAATAAGGAGTAATTATGGCAGAATCAACCAGTCCTAAGAAGACAAAAACCAAAACCACCGTTCTTTCAATTAATCAACGTTTAGAGCAATTAGATCAGCAAATTGAGTGGTTTTACGGCGACGAATTTTCTCTTGAAGAGGCCAGTCAAAAATATCAGGAAGTAGCTCTCTCGGCAAAAGAAATTGAAAAAAGTCTCAATGAAATTAAGAATCAAATCGAAGTTATCGATCGCGATTTTAGTAAAGAATAGAACGTAAAGTTAGCAAGTAACTTTACAAATAAATAATCATAAGTAAAATATAAATATATGGATAATCAGGGTTCAAATAATTTTAATAATGGTCAAGGTGTTACGCCGCAAGACGCTAATTTTTGGAATCCAATTTCTCCACAAGGACAACCGGCTCCGCAAACTACACAAACTTCTCAAGCCCCGCAACCCGCACAGTCTTCACAGGCTTTTGGTTTTGCATCCACTCCTGCCGCTCCTGCTGTTCCATCTGCGACATCCACTCCTGGCTTTAACCCCCAGAGTTTTAATCAACCTGCATCTGCTTATTCCCCAGTAAATCCTACAGCTTCACTTCAGCCCTCCGCTATGTCTCAAGCCGCACCCTCATCTACTCCAGCAAACAACGCCTCCTTTATGTCTCAGGTTACTGATCCTTCCGGTAATCTCCTAAATAAAGATTTTAATCTCATGACCGATGAGGAGAAAAAAGAAGCTGAGCGTATCGCTCGTGCTAAGAACCGTGTCGACCTCCTTAAAACCATTGGTTTGATTGTCGTTTCTCTTCTCGCCGTCCTCTTTATCGGACTCTTTATCTGGATGACCTTAAAATGGAGTGAAGCCAACACCAACGTACAGGGAAAAATCGACGTGGCTGTTGCCGAGGCTAGAAATAGTTTACAAACTAAGTTAGAAAATGATTTTGAAGAAAAAGAAAAATATCCTTTCTTAACATTTTCCGGTCCCACCGATCTCGGCGCCTTAAACTTTGAATATCCTAAGACTTGGAATCTCTATATTCCTGATGATGCGAGTCGTGGTGGCGACTATCATGCCTACCTCAATCCTGGCCAGGTGAACGTTGTGGCTGATAATACCGTCATGGCTCTTCGGGTTACAATTAAAAACGAACAACTTGATCGCGTTCTTGAGGATTTTACCGATAAAGTTCAGTCACAAGAAATGACCGTCTCTTCAACAGTGGTTAATGGTGTTAATGTGAACGTTTATACTGGTAAATTAGATAGTGACCTTATGGGTATTGTCTGTGTCTTTAAGATTCGCGATAAGACTGCTCTGCTTCAAACCGATTCGAGCAATGTCTTCCGTGCTGACTTTGAACGTATTCTCTCCACTATCCGCTTCAATAGCTAATCAGTCTAGTTTTCTCAAATGCAATTTTCAAAAATCTGACTATAAAATTTTTCTCTGCTATAATTGACCTATGGTAAGTGAGGTCGGAGGTTTAGCAGTCGTTGCTCATGAGTTGAAAAGTCCGCTTGCGGTGATGCGTCAGCTTGCTCTTTCAATGGATTTTCAGGAAGACAGCCTCGCTGAGCTAAGAGATACGCAGAGGCAGCTAATTAATATTTCTGAGCGCGCCCTCAGGCAAGTTAACGATCTCACCAAAATTGCTAGACTCGAGGATGGTCTCTTCGAAATGGAGCCAGTCTCTGTGCGCCGAATTTGCGATCATGTTCTCACTGAACTTCAGCCTTTTTTTCAGATTAACCAACGTAGCGTTGCAGCTTTTTATAAAAATCGTCACGACCTCGCTATTGCGAATCCGGACCTTCTCTTTAGTGTTATATATAACTTCTGCATTAACGCAATGTATTATTCCACTTCTGAGACTGAGTCATCATTAGTGATTTCTGACCGTGGTGATTCCGTAGAGGTTACGGTTCGTGACTTTGGGCCCTGCCTGCCTAAACAAATCTGGCAGTCATTAAAAGACGGTATGGTTCGTCCTGCAAATATTTCTATGCGCCCCGGCAGTTCCGGTCTGGGTCTCTTCATTGCCTCAAAGTTTTCGCAGTACATGCAGGCAGAACTTTTAGCGGTGCGTCATCGTGACGGCACTAGTTTTAAACTTCGCCTTCCCGCATCCAAGCAAGTTGCGTTTGCCTTTTAGGGTTTTATTATGTTAAAGAACAAGCTAGCTTCCACTAAAGAAAACATCGAAATCTTCCTGCTTGAGGACGACCCCATTCTTTCACAGCTTTTTTCGAAGAACTTAAAAAAGGCTTTTCAAAAAAATGGCCAAAATCTGTCAATTCGCTGCTTTACCCATTGCATAGAAGCCAGTGCTGCATTACCGGATGGCTGCAAGCCGCCGGCTCTTTTTATCCTGGATGTTCTTTTGACCGGACCGGACGGCTTCACCTTTTTGAATGAAATCGCCTCCTATCCCGATCTCTCCAAGATACCAGTTATTATTGTTTCTTCTCTCAAATTTCCCGATCAGACCTACGAAAGCTATAATGTCGTGGAAATTTTAAATAAAACCACCATGACGCCACAGGCGCTTTTTTCCGCCGTCGTTAAAGCTTTAAAAAGAGACTTTGAGGTTTAGATGGCTGATCTTAAGACTGACGCAATTGTATTAAAGCGTGTAAATTATCGCGAAGGTGACCGAATTATTACTTTTCTCACTCCTGATGGTCGTCTTTCTGCTATCGCTAAGGGTGCTCGTAAAGAAAAATCTAAGCTTGCCGGTGGTATTGAGATGTTCACTCTATCTAGTATCGTCGTTCACCAAAATGATTCCAAAAAAACCGAGAAGGTTGCTGATGACTCATTTGGTATTCTCACTTCAGCTAGGCCCAAGGAATTTTATCATCAAATCATTGGTGATCTTGAAACTTTGGAACTAGCCTCTAGCTTTTTAAAACAAGCTTCACGCCTTTCGCATCAAATTGACTCAGCTGACCTTTTTAATCTTTTACATCAAACCCTCAGCGCTCTAAATTCACCGCAATCTGATGCTTCAACTAAACAGTTGATTAAAATCTATTTTCACTTAAATCAGGCTAGAATCTCTG
>CAUSFJ010000040.1:0-4918 GCA_963531135.1 uncultured Candidatus Saccharibacteria bacterium
TCAACTAAACAGTTGATTAAAATCTATTTTCACTTAAATCAGGCTAGAATCTCTGGCGAAGAAATTAATGTCTTCTTTGATCGTGATGGTCAAAGGCTTGAGGCCTCAGCCACTTACGACTGGGATAATTTTGAAAAAGTTCTTATCAGAAGACCAGATGGGGAAGGTATGATTGATCAAAATGTCATTAAAATTCTCCGCCTCATTTTGTCGACCAATATTCATGTTATCTTAAAAATTAAAAACCTTTATACCTATTTGCCGATACTTTCCTATATTGCCAGCTAAGATGTTATAATAAAAAGAAATAATAGGAGTTGATATGGCAAAACTTGAGGATATCGTTAGTCTATGTAAGCGTCGTGGTTTTATTTTTCAAGGATCTGATGTTTATGGCGGCATGGCTGGTACTTGGGATTTTGGTCCTCTTGGCGTCGCCTTAAAGCGTAAGATTATGCAAACCTGGTGGAAGTATTGGGTTGAGGACCGTGAAGACATGCTTGGTGTCGACGCTGCCATTATTATGAATCCTAAAACCTGGGTTGCTTCAGGGCACGCTGCCACTTTTGCCGACCCACTCGTAGAATGTAATGAATGTCATGGTCGCTTCCGTGCTGACAAATTAGCTAAAACCGCCGAAGGCCATGATTTATCCGCCAATATCACGAAAGATCAACTGATTAATGCTGGCATCAAGTGCCCCACTTGTGGCAAGATTAACTGGGGTGATGTCAAACAATTTAATATGATGTTTGAGACCCATGTTGGTGCCGTGTCTGATGAGACTTCCATAGCCTACTTGCGTCCAGAAACTGCCCAAGGTATTTTTACGAACTATAAAAACGTTGTCGATAACGTTTATCCGGATCTGCCTTTTGGTCTCGCTCAGCAGGGAAAAGCTTTTCGTAATGAGATTTCTCCACGTGACTTTATCTTCCGTTGTCGTGAGCTTGAGCAGATGGAGATCGAATATTTCGTACATCCAAATGATTGGGAACGCATTTTTGCTGAACTCCTTCGAGATGTTCATGTTTTTCTTGAGGAGACAATGCAGCTTCCAGCTAATATGATCCATGAATATGAGGTTCCAGCCGACGATCGTGCTCATTATTCCAAGCGTACCGTGGATATTGAATTTGATTTTCCAATCGGATCCGAAGAGCTCATGGGTATTGCCTACCGTACGGATTTTGATCTTCAGAATGTGGCCCGCGCATCTGGTAAGAATATGGAGTATCGAGACAAGAAGACTGGCGAAAGCTTTGTGCCACATGTCATCGAGCCTTCCTTTGGCGTTGAACGCTTAGTTATGGCAGTACTTTCTGCAGCCTATCATGAAGATGAGGTAAATGGTGAAAAGCGTACCGTCTTAAAACTCCCTGAAGCTTTCGCTCCATTCCGTTTTTGTGTCTCCCCTCTGCTTAAAAATAAACCTGAACTAGTCGAAAAAGCCAGAACTGTTTATCAAATTCTTCGTAAGAAATATGGTAATGTCACTTGGGATGATTCTGGTAATATTGGTAAGCGTTATCGTAAGCAGGATGAAATCGGTACTCCAAAATGCGTGGTCATCGATTTTGATACTCTTGAAGATGATACTGTTACAATTAGAGACCGTGATACACTGGCTCAAACTCGTGTCAAAATTAATGAATTATAATCAAATTAAACTAAAATTAGGAGGTAATTATCAAAAAGCAGCCAATTAAGCGACGTTTTCGACGGTTTTTCGCGCATCTCCATGACGCAATCAAAAATCTTCCGAGCCTCTTTGGCAGTCGCCATTTTCTTTTACCATTCCTGATCTGTTTTCTAGTTTTTGGTTTTCTTCTCAATTTCTTTGCGGCTGGTTCGGCCAACTGGCAGCTCTTCCAGCTCTCTAACTTACGCGGAAAACTTATCCTTATTGCTCATACTGTTGCTGCCGTGTTTGGTGTGGGTCGCACTCTGCCAGACTTCTTCTTCATGTCGTTAATTAATCTAGTGCAATCATTACTCATCGGCCTACTTTTCTTTATCTTACACTTTCGCAAACAGAATCTTTCCGATAATCTTCAAAGTACCGGCATTATTGCCAGCTTCTTTTTATTAAGTTCTGGTTGTCCCACCTGTGGTACTGCACTGCTTGCTCCTATTTTTATTTCCATCCTTGGCTCATCCGGGCTGGCGCTAATCGGTACTGTTTCCGTGATTCTTAACCTTATATCGTTAATTATGGCGTTCTTCGTCTTCCAAAAACTTGGCTATGAGGCATATATAATTTCTGAGGCAGAAAAATATCAACAAATAAAATCCCAAAAAGAACCTGAAGGAGAAAAACATGAGTAAAAATGATCATCATCAAATAGATTCTATCGACCCTAAAGATTATGAAGAACATACTAGCCCCAGCATGTTTAGCCGCGCTATTCGTCTTATTGTTATTGGTGTTATTATCGTAGTTTTTCTTGTATTAGCTCTTACTTCCGCACCCAAGAATCAAGATTTAAATAGTATTCGCGACGAACGCACGATTCTAGGCGATAAAAACGCCAAAAATCATTATGTCATGGTAACTGATGTTATGTGCCCATATTGTACCGTCTTCTCACGTCTCACATTAGAGAATCAGGAAAAATTTGAGAAATATCTTAAAGATCATGATATTGTTTTTGAATTACGTGTCACCGACTTTTTGTCTGAAAATAATATGGATCACTATGGTTTTTCAAGAATGAGCGCCGAGGCTGTGGCCTGCGCTACTGAGCAAAATAGATTCTGGGATTACTACCACCAGGTGATCCGTCGTCTTTGGCAAGATTATCAAAGCAAGGGTATTGGTACTTCTAAAAATGCGCCAGCCATCAAGGATCTCACTCCCGCATATTGGCAGAGCATTGCTAAAGAAATTAATCTCGATCCTTCCTTTAACGAATGTTTATCTGAACACAAAATGCTAGATAAAGTTAAACAAAATACTGCTGAAGCCACCACTTTTATGGGGCGATACAATTTAGGTGGTATGCCAAGCTTTAAATTTGGCTCCTTTGCGACCTCTGGCTTTGATACTAGCTGGGATTACAGTTATGTTGAGCGGTTCCTGGCTCAAGGTTTAAAGTAATCTGTTTCGCTTCAAATAAAACAGTCGGCACATGTGGAGGCGGCGTAAAGTCAGCCTCCTTTAGGGGCAACCGGATTCGGGTCGCATAATTTTTAGCTAGAATCCTACCGAGTTGGCTGGTATAGTGCCTTTCTGTAATAATTAATTTTAAGGCCAGTTGTTTTTGTAGAATCAAATAAATCGCATCTGGTCGTCGATGGCTTTTATTTTCTAATTCAACTATTTGTCCATCCCGATTTTCTAAATTGAGTAATTTATAAAACACTTCAGCGGACAGGGAAAAAGGTGGGTTGGCAAAAATCTTGTAAGGTTCATTTGGTAGTTTTAGCTCCCTAAGATCACCCACAAAAATTTCCACATTAGAAATTTTTTGGCGCTCCAAGTTTGCTCGCAATTTTTTTGCAGTCTCCGGGTCTTTTTCGACAGCGATTACTTTTTTGCAGCGTCTTGCTAGCGCACTCGTTATTACGCCAGAGCCGGCGCCAAGGTCAAGCACTAGATCCCGTTTCTTAATATTGGAGTGCCCAATCAGAAATAATGCCAGTTTTGGACTTTTTAGGAAATTCTGATCCAATTGAAATTTCCGCATCTACGCCTATTTCCCCCGAACCTTAAAAGTCTTATTGAACTTTGCTAGAATCTCGCTCTGCTCAATCTGTGAGCGGATTAGTGATTCACCCAGTTTTAACCAAATGTCGGAAATCGCCTTCTTCTTTTCTTTTGGCGTATTTATAAATTCCTTTAGAATTTTAGGACCAAAATGCTTCCATTCACGCATTAATTCTATCGGATTATTTAGTTCTACTGATGAAAAAATTTCAAACATCCCGTTGATGAAGATTTTTATTTCCTCGTGACTAGCATTTTGCATCCATTGATTGATCGCACGATTAATCATATTACTGCGCTTTGTCGTTTTCGAGCGAACCAATTTATTACCCTCAATCTGCCAAGAGTAAATATCGTGTTGATAAACATTCTTCGCAGTACTATGTACGATTATCAGTCCTTCACGGTGTTCAAACAGACGTCCAATAATTGATTCTTGCGGCACAAAAGTATTGATACGGTCAAGAATCTTAAAAGAGCCTAAGTCTTGTTCAACTAAGTCCTTGCGAATTCCTGGTCCATCATAGTTATAAACAGCCTGGATTCTTTTTTGAACATGGTCCGCGGCATGAATGGCAGCAAAGATTGATACATGTCCACCCTTAGAATGCCCGCCTAGGTATAACTTCTTCCAAAAAAACTTGAGGCTAACTTTTTTAAGATATTCAAGCGCTTCGATCTGGGCAGGAATATTATCAAGAAAGGCTAAGTTGAAATCTTCCTTCCAACCAGTCAGGGAACTATCAGTCCCATAAAAGGAAAGATATGCTCTCCGAAGATTCAAGTGAATAGTGACGGCAGAAAACTGTTTTTCGAGTGTCTCATCGTTGTGACGCACGAAATTACTGATGCGCATTTTATTAAAACGCCTTGACTGTCCGAGTAATTCAATTAACTTACGATCATCTGGCCAGCCAAAAGCCGAAGCTGGCAGCTCATACATTTTATCCGCTACCGATGCAATTGTCTCAAATAAGCCCAGTTTAATTTTATGAAACGGCAAATAAGAAATTCGCGCCAAAATCAGCTGATCGGCTTCAGAAAAAGGTGCTTTCTTTGAAATTTTCTGTGTCCCCGCTACTCTCAAATAATCATTAATATTTGCCTTATTGATGTTTATCTTATCTCATTGCAGGTATGAATGGAGGTAAAGTAACTACTTTTATTGATTTCTTTGCTGGAAGAGGTGGCTTTCATTTTGCGTTGCAC
>CAUSFJ010000041.1:0-4835 GCA_963531135.1 uncultured Candidatus Saccharibacteria bacterium
CCACAGTGCCATGGTTTTATTTTAGCATAGTTATAAAAAGAAAAATACACCTAAGCGGTGTATTTTTGATTACCTCGTAATTTTGGGTAGAATTTATTCTTTTCTGGAATGCCTGCAAGATACAAGCAATCTAGCCAAATTACTTCACACTCCACCCTTTGAACTTCGGCGTCTCTCAACTTCGCCCAAGTTCTATATATAGTTTAGCATGAGTGGATTATTCGTCAACCTTGTTTTTTACGAATTTTATATTGTAATAGTTGTTTATTTCCAGTTGCTTTTTTCTTTTTTTATGGTTTTGCAGCATAGCTATGGTCGTTCGGGTTTCGGTTTTAGTGTTCGGTTTTGTGTTTTTGTTCGGTTTTACATGGATAGATAGATTTTTTGGTGATAAAAAATAAACGACAAGCGTCGTTTATTTTTAGCTGATGAATCTTTTATGTTAATTTTTCTGGTGGTGTTCTTGCTTATTTGCCTCGCAAGCTTCTTTGTCACCTTCTAGGCATTTGACCTTATTCAATAGTATCGTTTCAGTATTACTTGATGTAACTGTTGTTTTTTGTATGTAGATCCTGTAAATAAATAAAGCTCCATAAACTAAGAACAGAAAGAAGTAGGCTAATTAACGAGACTATAAGAGCGATAAATTGAATATAGTTTTTTTGTTTTTTCATTATTAGACTTTCTTTAATAAAAATTAATGTATTCTTTTTGACCATTTATGAGATTTTTAAATTCAATTTTACGGTCTTCTACCTCCTTTTCGCCAATTACGCCCACATATTTAGCATTCTTGCCAGCATATTTCATTTTATCGCCAAGTTTTTTATCAGAGTATATGATATCTACACTGTGGTTTTTGCTTCGTAAATCCTCTGCAACTTCTCCGGCAAAAGCATATTCTGCTTCAGATAGTGGAATAAGCACATAATCAATAGGTGCGGATTGGAGTTCATCTAACATATTATTACTCTGCAAGACATAGAAGAGGCGGGTAAGACCAATGGAGATACCGACACCTGGAAATGACTGGTCAGTGTAGTTGCTAGCCAGATTCTCGTAGCGACCACCAGAACAGATCGATCCGATTTGCTTATAATCTGGGAGAATGGTTTCAAAGACCGTACCAGTATAGTAATCGAGGCCACGGATAATCAGCATGTCAGCAATCACCGATTCGCCAAGTCCGCGCTGCTCAAGTAGATTCAAAACAAAATCCAACTCTTTAATCCCCTGTTCAAACTGAGGGTTCTGAAGATTAAGATTCTTGAGTGCTAGAATAGAGTTATTGCGGGGGCCGTTGATTTGTACAAACTGAAGAATCTTCTCAATCTTATCTTCAGGGATATCAAGATTCTCAAGAGCATTTTTTGTTTTTTCGAGAGGAACCTTCTCGGCGTGATCGATAATGTCGAAGACGTCCTTAGTTTGATCGGATAATGCAAGAGCCTCAAGAAAACCGGAAAGAATTTTACGGTTACTAATTCGGATAACCATTTTTGGCTTAATAAAAGTCTTGAGCGCCGCATAGGCAGTTTCAACCACGTCAGCATCATAGGCGATAGATAGCGCATTGCGACCAATCACATCAACATCAAGCTGATAAAATTCACGGAAACGCCCCTTTTGAGAACGCTCACCGCGAAAATTGCGACCGATCTGAGTAACCTTAAAAGGAAATGTGAGTTCGCTTTCGTGCTCCACAACGTAGCGAGCAAGCGGCACGGTGTGGTCAAAACGAAGTGCCTGATCGGCATCATCGGCGGTCTCTGCGGACTTTACAACCTTATAAATCTGTTTTTCGGTATCACCGCCAGCCTTCGCCAGTAGAATTTCGGTGCGATCAATAATTGGAGTTTCGATGTATTGATAACCATGAAGATGATACATCTTGGCAATTTGGTTTTTGATAGTATTAAAAACGATCTGAGCGTCGGGCAAAAGCTCCTGCATCCCAGAAATTGCAGATGTATTGATTCTTTTCATAATGTCTTGATTATAGCACACTATATGATATACTAAATTAAAGTGGTTCTGTAGCTCAGTTGGTAGAGCAGAGGCCTGAAGAGCCTTGTGTCACTGGTTCAAGTCCAGTCGGAACCACCATATAGAAATTATTCATATCAATGAGGCCTTCTAAATCTTGTTTTAAGATGTAAGCGGCCTTATTTTTTATTGTCATTTTTAGTATTCAAGAAATCTTCCTCAGTGAGTGGTTATAGACATAGAGTCTTTGATAAGATTATCTAATTCTTGAACATCTTTATCTAAGTCGTAAATGAAAATCTCTCTGAGGGACTTTTGGTTCAAAACTAGTTAACTATATGTATTGCAAATCGAACCCTTGATACGGTTTCGTTTCTTGTTCCAGTTCTACTAGAAGTTTCTCCATCTACGCTTGCAATCTTTATATTGCCACTACCTTTTATTTTATTCTCTTTTGAATCCTCTGTTGAAACTACTACTGCGAGGTCAAATTCTACTGGCTCTTTTATATATGTATCGCCAGACCTGAGGCCTCCAATATAAGACGTTTTTACTAAATTTGCCCTTACCTGATCTATTGTTGTTTTAACAAACTCCTCTATATTCATTTTAGTCAATTCTCCTAGCCAAAGTATTTATCAATTAACTTTTGCAATCGTTCTTTATGCGTCGGCTGCAATTCCGTATCTTTTTCTACTAATTCAGTATATTTATCTAGAAAATCTTTTGGATTAGCGATAAGCCGCAAGTAATATTTTAATGATGAATATAGACCATTTATAATTAATTGACAACCATGTTCTTGTTGAATCTCGAATGTTAGTTGCGAATTTCTATCTATATCTTCTGTTTTTTGTTCTACTCCAGATAGGATATAGTATCTTTCTACTCCAAATTTATTAATTTTTTCATAAGCCACTTGAATAATCTGTGGAGTTACAGGTTTGTCCAATTTTACTTCTACAGCTTCGAAAATACTATTATCACTTCTAGCTACTTCAATATCGCCAGCACTTTTCGAGGTTCTATCAGAAGCCGTATGGCTCCCAAGTTTCAAAAGGTGACAATCTTTATATCTTCCCATCTCTGGCACGATAATTGAATAAATTGTATAAAAAGCTAGCACTGGCAACTTCGATCCACCGTGCGTATTGTATTTCGTAGTAAAATGGTCTTTCAGCATATCCACGACAGCTTCTATACGTATATCATCTGTACCTACTCTAGTTATTTCGATTTTATTATTTTCACGGTATTCTATTCCACCGTGCAAAAGCGCCAATAATACCTTTTCCGCCTCATTATCACTCTCTTGAATTTTTGCCACAACTCTGAGAAACGAGTTCTTTAATTCAACTGGAGTAATCATTCCGTTGAAGTTCATATCAAATGAGTAATCTTGTTCTAAGCTACGAGTTAACCAACCACTTTCAGCCATAGATGGTAATGATAAGTCCTTTAACACCGGCGTAACGTATTTAGTATCGAAACTTCTACCAGAAAAACCATTTGGTAAATTAATCTTATGTTGCCTAATATCTTGCTCTGGATGTAAGGTTTTATATAATGCTAAGGTTACCAAGACCGTATAGACACCCTTGTTTTTATTAACTCTATCTAATATCAATTCCATATCGACTTTTATATCATCCTGCACTAAGCATTTTTCTTTTAATGCACGACCATAGTATCCCACTAATTTACATTTTGGGTTTCCAGCATCTTCTATCATAGATTATATTGCTCCTTTATTTGTTTATAAACAGCTTCTATCATCGGAATGGCAACTGAATTTCCAATTTGCTTATAACAAGACGAAAGCTTGCTATTTTTCTTAAAGCTTTTTGGGAAACCTTGCAATTTATAACACTCATCCACGGTTAATTTTCTAACTATCTTTCCATCATAAATCCAGAATCTTCCTGAAGTTTCTTGTGACGGTAAAGTAGGGTGTGTCCCATTTATATGATAAATTCTGTTTGGCTGTTTATGTACTCTAGATAAATACTCGGTTCCTGGTCTGACGCCAACTGTCCTCATTTTTTTATTTCTATAGCCACAGAATATAAGACCAGAATCTTGTTCATGCCACAGTTCTTTTGGCAAAATAGTATAGTCTTTCGGGTCCAAAATTTCAAAATTACCAGTTTTGTCTAAAATACTTTTAATCTTAGTCCTTTGCTTCGTCTCTAATTTAGAAAAATCAAATTCTTTTTCCTTATTGGCAATTATAATTATACGTTCACGATTTTGCGCCGTACCAAAGTCTTTTGCATTTAAGACCTTCCAAGAGGTTTTATAACCAATATCATTTAATGACTGTAAAATAACCCTTAATGTATTTCCGTGGTCATGATAAACAAGTTGCTTAACATTCTCCAGAAAGACTACTTTTGGCTGTTTTGTTTTTACTATTTCTAATACATTAAAAAACAACGTTCCTCTGGTGTCAGCAAATCCTCTTTGCTTACCAGATATAGAAAAAGGCTGACACGGAAAACCGGCACATAAGATATCGTGGTCAGGTATCGTTTTTGGGTCAATCTTTGTTATGTCACCGGCAAATAATTTTTCTTCGAAAAGAGTGTTTTTACCTGATGACAATTCAAAGATGTGAGGAGATATTTTTTTAAAATTATCAGTGTAAGTTTTTCTACATTCATCATCCCATTCTGAAGAAAAAACACACTCCGCTCCTTGACGGTGCAACGCAAAATGAAAGCCACCTATTCCAGCAAATAAATCAATAAAAGTAGTTACTTTACCTCCATTCATACCTGCAATGATATAATATAAACATAAATATGGCAAATATTAATGATTATTTGAGAGTATCGGGTACACAGAAA